>QMST01000014.1 GCA_003649745.1 Thermoplasmata archaeon
ATAAAGTGGCTTCGTCGCTTCCACGCCTTATCAGTCTGTAACCATTTGGTTTCATGCTCTTTTCACCTCCCGCTAGGGGTACTTTGCAGCTTTCGCTCACGCTACTACTGCGCTATCGGTCTCGGGACGTATTTAGGGTTGGAAGTTTGTGCCTCCCAAATTCCCGCGCGATATCCAACGCACGGTACTCTAGAGACCAAAAAATCTCCCTCTGGGCTTTCCTCTACGGGGCTGTCACCCTCTATGGCGCTCCATTCCAGGAGACTTCGAGTAGCTCAGATAGGGAGTATTAATTGGTCTAAAACTCCACATCTCCCTATACTCTTCACATAGGGATTCGGTTTGCCCTATGCCGCTTTCAGTCGCCCTTACTCACGGCATCTCTATTGATTTCTTTTCCTCCGCCTACTAAGATGTTTCAATTCGGCGGGTTCCCGATCCCATAAGGGATCGCCATGGGTTTACCATGACAGGAAGTCCCATTAGGCGATCTCCGCATCAGCGGCTCCTTGCGCCTACGCGGAGCATATCGCAGCTTGGCACGACCTTCCTCGGCGCCCGAGCCGAGCAATCCACCAGATGGTGTAGCATACTACCGGCTCAATTTCACGTCCAGGTGCATATGCTTAACCATTACAGCCCATCTGTAATGGTTGATGATCATCGATGCAAAGGCGCATCTACATCCTTATCAACCATTCTGTTTCCAGAGTGGCTGACGCATCCTTTTTGAAGCCATGGACCGGATGGGATTTGAACCCATGGCCTCCTGCTTGCAAAGCAGGCGATCTTCCACTGATCTACCGGCCCACAAAATCTTTTGATGGTGTGAAACAGATTGTGAGCCGATAGAAGTTAATATAATTTTTGGTCGATGCGCAAGTTTGTTTTTGGTGTCCGCCAACTCCTATATTTTTTGGTTTCGAAGGAGGTGATCCATCCGCAGGTTCCCCTACGGATACCTTGTTACGACTTAGCCCCGCTCGCTAAGCCTAAGTTCGAGTGCAGCAAGAACTGCACCCTCACTTAGACCTAACTCGCATGGCTTGACGGGCGGTGTGTGCAAGGAGCAGGGGCACATTCACCGCGGGATGTTGACCCGCGATTACTACGGAATCCACCTTCACGAGGGCGAGTTGCAGCCCTCGATCCGAACTACGGCTGGGTTTCGGGATTGCCTTCCCCTTTCGGGGTCGGAGCCCATTGTCCCAGCCTTTGTAGCGCGCGTGTAGCCCGGGGGATTCGGGGCATACTGACCTACCGTTGCCCCCTCCTTCCTCTGGCTTATCGCCAGCGGTCTCCCTAGTGTGCCTTGCCTCCGGAGAGACAAGTAGCAACTAGGGATGGAGGTCTCGTTCGTTGTCTGACTTAACAGAACGCCCTACGGTACGAACTGACGGCGGCCATGCACCACCTCTCTGCCTATTGTTCGGGCAAGGTCTTCAGCCTGGCCCACATACGGCAGTCTCCCCCGGTGAGGTTTCCGGCGTTGAATCCAATTGAACCGCACGCTCCTCCCGTTGCTGTGCTCCCCCGCCAATTCCTTTAAGTTTCAGCCTTGCGGCCGTACTCCCCAGGCAGCTCGCTTAACGACTTCTCTCCGACACTAGGTAGGCTCGAAGCCTACCTAACATCAAGCGAGCAGCGTTTACACCCTGGACTACCGGGGTATCTAATCCCGTTTGCGCCCCAGGGCTTCGTCCCTCACCGTCAGACCCGTTCTGGCTGGACGCCTTCGCCACTGGTCGTCCTCCAGGGATTACAGGATTTCACCCCTACCCCTGGAGTACCTCCAGCCTCGCCCGGTCTCAAGCCTAGCAGTCTACCCAGGATTCGTGAGGTTAAGCCTCACGATTTACCCAGGCATTTACTAGGCCGGCTACGGACGTTTTAGGCCCAATAATAGCAGCCACCACTCGGGCTGCAGGTATTACCGCGGCGGCTGGCACCCGTCTTACCCAGCCCTTACTCTCTCTGCTTTTTAGGCAGAGAAACAGCTGACTCTTTCGAGCCAGCACTTGGGGTTCCCTCATCACGCTTTCGCGCATTGTGAAGTTTTCGCGCCTGCTGCGCCCCGTAGGGCCTGGACTCATGTCTCAGAGTCCATCTCCGGGCTCCCCCTCTCAGGGCCCGTACCCGTCGTAGGCTAGTCAGGTCGTTACCCTGACTACAACCTGATAGGCCGCAGACCCATCCTCAGGCGCCGGAGCTTTCAGTCTAGGTGCATTCCAGCATCCTAGACCTATGGGGTATTATCCTCAGTTTCCCGAGGTTATCCCCCACCTAAGGGTAGGTTATCCACGTGTTACTGAGCAGTCCGCCGAGGGCCGAACCCTCTCGACTCGCATGGCTTAGTCGAACCCCAATAGCAGTGGCCTCCGGCAGGATCAACCGGAGTCTTGCACACAATCCTGTCAATAACGGAATTTGACGAGTTAGCGGATCTCACCAACAATTTGCGCATCGACGTCAGATTCGAGAGAGCGCGTACACCCTCTGAACGAGGTGTACGGATTTCTCGAACCTCCATACAATAGATATGTCTCCCGGGATGGAAGTAGCTCATTCATCGATAGTTTACACTATATTCTTATGAGCGACCGGATTCCCGGGATTTTAATCTAATTAAGCTCTAGGGAGTATACAATATCTATTATATATACTTTATAGTCGTTTTCTATTTATATTTTTTGTTAAAGATTGGTCGCTGTCACCCAGTATCGTCAGTCTGGGTGTTCAAGGTCGGAGGATCTTGAATCTGCGACCGGTTGTATGATCTCGGGGTTGTCCTCTCTTTCATCTCTTGACGATTCGTCTGTTCGATCAAGGAGGGACCTGATATCGAGATCATATGAAATGTTGCCTTGACCTTGCACCTCTAATCACGTTTTCATAGAGGTCTTCGAATCAAGGCTATTAGTAATATATTGCTATGTGTTTATTAAGGTTTCTCTACCATCATTCACAAAAAATCTAAAAGGGCTCAATCTGTCATCTATATTTGTTAATTTCCTCCTTTAGAGAAATTGCTTTTTTCCTAGCCTCTTTTGCAAAATTTTCATTGTTGGATGCATAAATTATACTTCTTGATGAGTTTATAATCGCTAGTTCCCCTTTACTATTTGTACCGTTTTTAACTGTTTTTTCTATGTTACCACCTTGCTTTCCGATGCCAGGTATGAGTATGGGTAAATCCTCGCCTACTGTTTCTCTTATTATTTTTAACTCTGTTGGATAGGTGGCGCCAACGACTAGACCACAATTTGAACTATACTTATTCCATTTCCTGGCTTTTTCTGCAATAATTTGATACAGAGGCTTATTGTTTATCTTTAAATCTTGGATTTCTCTAGCTGAAGGGTTTGATGTTCTGCAGAGTATAAAAGTACTTTTTTCTTTGTATTCTAGGAAAGGTTTTATTGAGTCGAAGCCTAGATAAGGGTTAACTGTTGTGGCATCTGCATTAAATATTTCAAAAATGGTTTTTGCGTATTTTTCTGCTGTATGTGTAATATCATTTCTTTTACCATCTAGTATAACTGGTATATCTTTTGGTATATGATCTATGGTTTTTTTAAGCACATCATAGGCTTTCTCAGCTAATATTTCATAAAATGCTATGTTTAGTTTATATGCACAAACTAGATCATTAGTTGCGTCTATTATTGCCTTATTGAATTCTACAAAAGGTTCTTTTCTATCTAGTAAAAATCTTGGTATTTTTTCTTTATCTATGTCAAGGCCTACACATAGGAGGGTGTTGTTCTTCTTGCTTGCTCTTATCAGCTTTTGTTTAAAATCCATCTTAGCTTCTTTTTGATTATTTGCTTAGTTTATTAAAATGTTTTTGTAGTTAGATATTTATTTTGTTATTGGATAAGGGGTTTGTATCATGAATATAATATATGGGATATGCTCTTGGGGCTTAGGTCATGCAACTAGGTCCCTTCCAGTAGTGAGAAAACTACTAGAAGAGGGAAACAATTTAACAATAATTTCTCATGGTGATCCTCTGGATTTACTGAAGAAAGAGATTGGAGATAATGCAAAATATTTTGATGTAAAAGATTATCCTATCCCTATATCTGAAAAAAAGGGTGAATTTGTTGCTAAGAGTATATTATATTGGCCTCTGTTCATGAGACGTATGAGAAAGGGTTTGGTTTTTCTTAACAAAATTTTGATGAATGGTAGATATGATTTAATAATATCTGATGGAAGATATGATATTTATAGCAAAAAAATTCCTTCTTTTTTTATCTCACATCAGATTAGAATAATGAACCCATTTAGGATTAAATTATTGGAATATGGTAGCGAGGTTTTTAATTTGTTCTTCTTCAAGCGATTTTGTGGTGTGATAGTACCAGATTACAAAGATGATGATCTATCTGGTGATCTTTCTCATAATTTGAAATTAATTGATGAGGACAAGCTACATTATGTTGGTGCACTTTCTGATTTTAGAAAGAAGAATCTTAAAAAAGATATTGATTTTCTCGTTTCTTTGTCTGGTCCTGAGCCGCAAAGATCAATTTTAGAGGAAAAATTGTTATCTCAGGTAAGTAATGGAAAGTTAAATGGAAAAATTGTTTTTACCTTGGGAAAGAATAAACATGTTGTTCCTCCTAAGAGTAATGTGGAAATTTACCCTCTTGTAGATAAGGGAAAAAGAGAGGAGTTACTGAATAGGGCAAAGATGGTGATATCAAGATCTGGTTATTCAACTATAATGGATCTTGCAGTAGTTGGGACAAAAGCTTTGATGATTCCTACACCTGGGCAAATTGAGCAGGAGTACTTGGCTTGGTATCATAAGCAAAAGGGAAATTTTTATTCTGTTAATCAGGATGATGTTGATCTTGAGAGGGATGTAAAAGAGGCTTCTAGGAGTAAAGGTTTTATCAGTGCTTGTGATGTTGGTAAAACAGTTGATAACATAATGGATGTTATATTCTCGGTTGATAAAAGTCCTTTTTAGTTTGTTTTTAAAAGAAGTTTTTTATAAGCATATATATTTACTTTTTGGGTTGGGACGAGTTGGTAAATGTTTAGTTGCGGTAAATGGTATTATAAACTCCTGTATAGTTGGCAGTTCTGGCTTGGTGCTGTTACAGTTCTAGCTATAGTTGTTAGATCTATTCCTGCATGGACAAATGCTGCATGGGGGTGTGATCTTGGTATCTATTATGGGTTAGCGAAAATTTTTGTAAAACAAAAAATGCTGTTTCCCATATATACTGGATGGGGTGATTCTTATCAGTATTTCCCTGTTCTCTATGTTATAACTGGAGTTATTCATGCGTTCACGGGTGTTGATTTGTTGTCCCTTGTTAGTAAAATTGGGCCTATTGTTGGTGGGTTAACTGTTCCTATTTTCTATTTTATAGTTTATGAGTTGCTTAAAGATAGAAGGGTGGCTTTGATTGCATCGGCGCTTCTCTCTGTTGCTACGTTCCATGTTTATCAAACGAGTCATACTGCTCCTTTAACATTTGGTCATTTCTTTATGATGCTGTCTATCTATTTGTTTATCAAATTTGTTTATGATAGGAGATCATATTTGTTTCCTTTGTTGCTCTCTACGGTTCTTTTGATTTTGTCACATCATTTTACGACTTATTTTTATATAATTGTGATAACTGCTATGTTTTTCACAATCTTGTTTTTCAAACGTGTTGTTGAGAGAAATGATGTTTATATTCTGCTATATGTTTCTCTTTCTTCTGCGCTTGCCTTTTCTTATTGGACTTTTGTTGCAAAACCTGTATCTACTAGTTTTATAACATCTAATTTTATCTTGCCCTTGTGCTCCACTGGTGTGATAACTTTGTATTATCTGATTCTCTATGGTGTCTTTTTGTTCACATTTTTATATCATGGGAAAACTAGTTTTGGTAGGATCTTAGATGGTTTTAAACCATTGCCTCTAGGGGTTAAATTTGTGATCATATTTTTCATTATTCTGACTGCCTCTTTTATAGTATCTGTAACAGGTGTTCCTGGGGTGCATGCGAAATTGACTATTCCAGCTATAATGTATTCTATACCAATGATATTTCTGGTGAGTCTTTCTTTATCAAACTTGTCTGTATTACGTCATCAGCAGGGTGGTAGACTGGTGTTAGGATGGGTTTTTGGTATAGCGGTTTCTCTGTTTTACTCTCTGGTTTCTGGAAAACTTTTTCCAGATAGACATTTGGAATATCTGATAGTTCCTTTGTGTGTACCGGCAGCTATGGCAATATTGAAGATTGCTGATGTTCTGAGTAAAAGTGGTTTAAAGGAGTTTTTTGTTGAGTCTAGGGATATGGTGGAAAGTAAGTTGGTTTATAAGAGGCATATTTTGGTTGCGTTATTGTTGCTTATCCTGATCTTTTCTAATGGTGCTTCTACATATCAGACAATAAATGAGTTGAAATTTATTGATGAAAGAATTGCAGATCCTTGTGTAAACATGCTGAAGTGGATGCATGGTAATATTAGTTATAGTAGCGTTGTTGCATCTGATCATAGGATATCTATGCTGCTTTGGGCGGAGGGGTTCAATATCACATATGGGGAGACTAATACAACGTGGACTTCCGGAAATTGGAGTGGTTGCATATCAGAGCTTTGTTCTTTGAATGTTAGTTATGTGGTTATAGATGATATAATGAGGGATGTTGTTGTTAATGTAGATGTTGGCAAGTATTATCATATGACAAATGAATCGTATTTAAAGTTTCAAAGAGAGCCTTTTGAGCTTGTTTATAGAAATGCTACCTTTGATAGTTTGGGTGAGGAGATTCACTGGGTTGAAATATATAGGGTTAATTGGAGTGTTGTGAGTTTATTATCTGAGTAGTGGGGTTTTAAGACTATGAGGGTTAATCTTGTTGTGGAGGACATGGGGCCTTTTAAATATCTTGGCTGCGCAACCGCGGCTAAAAATCTTTATAATGCTTTGAGAGAGAAGATAAATGTTGGATGGAATGATAAATCAGTGGATTATGACATAGTGCATTTCCATACATTTGGCCCCATTTCACTTTGGTACAAGAAAAGATCTAGGGGGAAAAAGATTATAACAGCACATTCTACACCAAGGTTGAATTATGGTAATTTAGCTGCCCCATCTTTAGTTAATTGGCTTTACAAGCCAATCTATAAATCTTTTGATCATGTTATTGCTGTTTCAGAAAAATGTAAAAAGGAGTTGGAGAAAGAACTTGGATTAAAGAAAGTATCTGTGATATACAATGGTATAGATATAAAAAGATTCTCACCAGATAAAGAGAAAGGCAAAAGATTTAGAGAGATTTTTAAAATAGCGGATGACGAGCTGCTGGTGTTAACAATTGCGCAGATTACTCCTCGCAAAGGAGTATATGATTTCCTAGATGTAGCAAGACGTTTCCCAGGTTTTAGATTTGTTTGGGTTGGTGGTTTTCCATATGGACCATTTTCTAAGGATTATTTTAAAATTAAAAAACTGATCTCTATGAAAAGTAAAAACTGTGTTTTCACAGGGTTTGTGCCAGATATCGTTGGCGCATACTCTGCAGCAGATGTGTTTTTCATGCCCTCTTATGCAGAGGGGCATTCCATCGTGATGTTAGAGGCCCTTGCTATGGGGTTGCCAATTTTAGCTAGAGATCTTGAAGAGTTTAGAGAAGAGTTTGGTAACAATCTCATTTATTTCAAAGACAAGGAGGATGTAAAAGAGGAGATGTTTGACAGGAAATTGTTGGAAGAATATAAGAAGAAAACCAAGGTGGTAAAAAAATTTGATATAGAAAGAGTTGCCAATGAGCATGTAAAGCTTTATGAAAAGTTGCTAAAAAGCTAGGGTTTATATGAGAATAAAGGAGGAAATAGATAAAAATTTTAGCATCCAAGGTAACAATTATGTTATAAACAGAGATAGCAACATATTGCTTCTGAAAAGGTTTTGTATCAAGAAGGAGAAAAAACTGTTATATTCCTTTGTTGGAGGGATGTGGTATTCCAGAGACAGGTTTTCTCTGGAAAGTGAAATATCCTTGCCTTATCCTTTTTCTACATATTACATAACCAAGGTGCTTGATAAGGAATACAGTGGTAGCATTTGCCGGTCTTTATATTATGTCAAAATGCCTCTTATTGTTTTGCAGTTTGAGGATAAATGTATATGTATAGAGTTTAACCCCATTGTAAAAGTTGATGATGTGGAGGTTCTCCCATTTGTTTCCCTAGGTGAGGAGGAAGGGTATTATACTATTTCGTTTTATCTTTTCAAAGAGTTTTATGTAAGAGAGAAGAAATATGCATGGCTTGGATTTGGGAGGAAGAAAAGGGTTGTTTTTGACTGTATAAAACCTGGGAAAAAAATTGGTTTTTCAGCAGAAATTAGAGAATACCGGGATTGGAGAGAGGCTGTAAGAGATTTTGTTAAGAGCAGAATAGCCGATAAAGTTGATATAAAAGATGCTGAGAAGATATTTGAAAATGCAAAAAATGTTCTTTGGCGTTCTTATGATTCTATATATGGTACGTTTTTACAGCTTCCTTGGAGTGATGCTCCTAGTTTTACTTTTGTAAACTCAAGTTATTCTTTGCTTTCTTTTGAAGCTGTGAGGTTAAATTATTTTTCTTATTGGTATAGTAGGACAAAGGATAGGGATTTTTTGGAGTGGAGTTTAAAGTTAAAGGAATTGTTTAAAAACCAAGAACTGGTGAAAAGGGATCTCAAAAAGGGAAAAGGAATTGCATGGTATAATATGACTAATTTGACTAGGAAGGGTTTAGAGGGTTTCTTTTATCTTGATTGTGGATATGGTGGATATCCTGGTGGGCAGGGTACTATAGCGTTTAATATTCTGAGATATTTAGAGAATAATAGAGACAATGAGTTGGAAAAACTTGTTAGAGATTCTTTGGAGTATATTATGTCTACGCAAAAAGAGAATGGATCCTGGCCAATGGCTATTCATCAGGAAGGTTTGATAAGATTTAGACCTGAAAATCTAGAGAATTATAA
>QMST01000015.1 GCA_003649745.1 Thermoplasmata archaeon
CTCCTTCCCATTTGTATCACTTCCAGTAATAACCTGGTTTTTTATGTAGTTTTTGGTATAGGTTTTGGGGTTTAATTTATATTTTAGTTATCAATTTAAGCATTATAACAAACATGAACATAATCGAGTTACCATTTACTGAAGAAGTGCATTCTATATTCAGAGAATGGGGGGTAGAAGAGTTTTATCCCCCACAGGCTGAGGCTATACCATGGGCTTTGAAAGGAGAGAACCTGGTGCTTTCTATACCCACTGCTGCTGGTAAAAGCCTAGTAGCGTATATAGCTATTCTTAACAAGCTTTTGAAAGAAGGGGGGAAGGCTTTATATGTCGTCCCATTAAGAGCCTTGGCTAGAGAAAAATATGAAGAACTACAATCCTTCAAAAGAATAGGGTTTAAAGTAGCACTATCCACAGGTGACCTAGATGAAACAGATCCCAGACTGGGTAAATATGATATAATTGTTTGCACCTCAGAAAAAGCTGATTCGCTTCTTCGACATGGAGCACATTGGTTAAAAGAGGTTAAAGTACTTATTGTGGATGAGATACATTTGATCAACGATCCAACGAGAGGGCCAACTCTAGAGATCGTGATTGCAAGGTTAAAACTGATGAATAAAAACATACAAGTTGTGGCTCTCTCTGCTACGATAAAAAATGCTGATGAACTTGCTAAATGGTTAAATGCTAAACTGGTTAAATCAGATTGGAGACCAGTTCCACTTAAAGAAGGTGTATGTTATGACAGCATAGTAGAGTTCACAGATGGAACTAAAAAAATCCTGTTGGTTGATACAAAAAAAGGCATGATACCTGCTCTCGTGGTAGACTCACTAAATGAAGGAGGACAAGTTCTAGTTTTTGTAAACACAAGAAGATCCACAGTAGCTTTAGCAAAAAAACTAGCAAATGAGGTTAAAAAATTGCTTAGCGAAGAAGAGAAAAAACAGTTGAAAAAGATTTCAGATGAGATACTCCATAGCGAGGCAGAGCCTACAATAATCGGGGAGACATTAGCTAAATGTGTTGAAAACGGAGCAGCATTTCACAATGCTGGCTTATCAAGTTTCCAACGTAGAATTGTGGAGAAAAAATTTAGAGACCACATAATAAAATGCATAGTTGCTACCCCTACCTTAGCTGCTGGTGTTAACATCCCAGCTAGAAGGGTTATTATTAGAGACTTGTGGAGATATGATCCTCTTTTTGGAATGAAACCTATTCCCATACTTGAATACAAGCAGCAGGCGGGTCGTGCAGGGAGACCACGATATGATAAAATGGGAGAAGCTATAGTGACAATAAATAATGAGAAACAAAAGGATCAAATCCTATATGGATATTTGCTCTCTGATACAGAGCCAATTTATTCGAAACTAGGAAATGAATCAGCCTTGAGAATGCATCTCCTATCTACTATTTCTACAAATATTGCAAATTCTACCGAGGAAATATATGATTTCATGAGTAACTGCTTCTATGCTCAACAATCAGATTTAGAAATGCTACAAGACAACATAGACAAAGTAATCAGTTTTCTGCTAGAGAATGGTTTTATAGAAAAACAAAATACATGGTATATCTCAACACTTTTAGGAAGTAAAACATCTTCATTATACATTGATCCACTCTCCGCCTTGATAATGAAAGAGGCTTTAGAGGCATCTCACAGGATAAAAACAGAGCCATTATCATATCTTCATGCAATTTGCTCCACGCCAGATATGAGATCTCTCTACATCAAAAGCAGCGATGACTGGGTTGAAGAAAAAATCGAAAGGAGACAAAATGCTATAATGACAGATGTACCAAATTACTATGAATCAGAGTATGAATGGTTTCTAAGCTATGCAAAAACTGCTTTTTTACTAGAGGACTGGATCAACGAGATGCCTGAAAACGAGATTGTTAAAAAATATGATATCGGCCCTGGTGACCTTTACAACATAATAGAGACGGCGAGATGGCTTTTACACGCAATGCGGGAATTAGCTAGGATCTACAACTTTAACTGCGTACCAGAACTAACAGAGTTAATCGTGAGAGTAGAAAACGGTTGTAAAAAAGAACTACTTAACCTGATACAGCTTAGAGGCATAGGACGTGTCAGAGCAAGGGCGTTGTTCAACGCTGGTTTCAAAACAATATCAGATCTCAGAAGAGCAGATGTCGAGAGAATAGCAAGGGTTAAAACAATTGGTAAAAGACTAGCGGAGAGTATTAAAAAACAGGTTGAATCAAAACGTGGAAGGGAGCATTTAGGTTAGTATGATAAGGGTAGTTGGAGTGAAAGGGAGAATTAAAAACAGGGATGATTTCATTAGGAAAGTAGAAGAGTATAGTAAATCACTCAATGTTGCTATCCAAGTAGTTGATGCTAATCTTGTATATAGTTTTAATCATCTATATTCGGCGGCTCAGCATGCTATTAGGGCAATGAGAAGAGGAACAAACTCTATGAAATCTTTAGCTATGGAAATTTTACTTTATGCAGCTGGTGAAAGACAGATAAAAAATGCAATTGAGAAAATCGGGGTAAAAGAAAATTCTAAAAGTTTTGTTTTTATAATTGTAGATGATGTTGCAGATATAAAAGACGCTAGAGGAAAAATATCTGATAAAGATATAGATAAGATGCTGGAAGAGCTTCACTTGTTTAAAAATGATAGCATGTTGAAGGGTGATAAAAAAATACTAGAGAGGTTTGGTATATCCAAAAACGAGCTTGATACAGTAGGAGAGGATAGATATGAAAAACTTATTCTTGAAAAAGTGGCGATGGTGGATATATTGAAATAGTTTTAAAACTAGTTTTGTTTTTGGATTTTATAAGCCCGCATGAGGTAGTTTGGATATCCTGAAGGCCTGCGGAGCCTTCTACCTGGGTTCGAATCCCGGTGCGGGCATATTCCAATAGTAAAATTTATATATTGTAATCTATACTAATGAGAAAATATATAAAACATGGTAAATAAAAAGGTAATGTATGTAAAAGCAATAATAACAATAGCTATTTTGCTCTCAGCAGTAACCATCTTACCATGTATCTCCGGAAAAACTTTTTAGCAAGAAAAAATATGGAGAAAATAAAATCATTTACTCTGCCATATCACAAATCATTGAGGATAACATATCGGCAGATCATCAATCAAATTAAAAAACTTCTAGCAGACAAAGAATTCAGAAAAACATGAAAAATCTCTACGAATATCTCAGAAAAAACAATGCCAGAAACATAATAAGGAATATAAAAGAAAAAAGAATATATGTATGTTTTCAAGGAAAAAATTAGCAGGCTTTTAAACAGCCCTGGAAGCCAGGCATTCTTCAAAAACACGCTTTCAACAGGTGATATAAGAGTCACTATAGCATTGATCATAATATGGACTGGAATATTTATCGCAGCTGCCTGGGGGTGGTGTTCTCGGTGGGTTAGCAGGTACTATGATGCTACCAGGCATTGGAACCATCATAGGAACAGTTATATGTGCGATATTAAGCGGAGGAGCATCATTTCTCACTGCGCTACCAGCAGCACTTTGGTGGTGGGGGAAAATCGAGGCTTTACAAAATCTTCCCATAATATAGGGTATCCTAGTAGGAGCAACAGTTGCAGTTTGGCCACTATTCTGGCTTGTTGCAGGTCATATCTTCTGGCCACCATACTAGATACTTTAGATAACCTCTTCTTTCTATTTTTTGAATAAAAAGAGAAGTTTTTATCCTAGTATCTATTTTTGATCATTCATAATGAGTCTGTTTATTATTTCTTCAAATGAGGATCCCGCTAGTACCAATATAAAAAATAACCTACTTGAACAATCTAAATGGATCAAATTAGATAAGCAGTTTGATAACAACCCCATCTACCAGAATAAAATATTGGATAATATTTTTTTGGCAACAATAAATGATAGACATATTAGACATGAAAACTTAGATAAAGAATTGGAAGAGCAATTAAAAATCAAACCTCAGCAAATAATTGTTGTATCTAGACATAGAAGCAAAACTGGCGAGCCAACATTAACTACACATCCCCTTGGCAATTATGGAGAGGCAAAATTTGGCGGAAAAACAAAGACACTATTACCAGCTATACCAACACTTATGACTTATCTACTAAGGGTGTTAAATAAAAACGTGGAAGAAAAGAGATTATATCACGATGTCTGTTTTGAAGTGACTCATCATGGTCCATATCTAGAAGTTCCAGCTATGTTTGTAGAGATTGGAAGTACTGAAGATGAATGGAGAAATCCATTACCTGGTGAAATAATTGCTAAATCATTGATAAAAGCTCTAGAAACATATATTAGTAATAAAAATTTTCTCCTGGATAACAAAATTGTTATAGGGATAGGTGGTGGTCATTATGCCCCTAGATTTACAGAGCTTGCTTTGAGTGAAAAAGTTGCTTTTGGGCACATGATACCAGGTTATCAGATCGAAGCTGGTAATGTTGATGAGGAGATGGTTTTAAAGGCTTTTAACGCCACACCAGATGTAGTTGGAGCGTATATACATAGAAAATCTATGAAGAAAACCAAGGTACATTGGTTCGAAGAGATTTTAGAAAAGAATAACATAAGGGTTTTTAGAACAAAAGATTTTGAGCCTTTATAATGTTGATTTCATTTGTTTCTTTGCTAGTATATGAGCTTGCCTAATAGGCTCTGGTATCCTATACTTCTGCAGTCTTTTGACAACTTCTAATGTTTTATCAAACGATATCTTGTAACCTGGGGATACAAATACTGGTTTAACCTTTTCATTCACCTTTAATGAGAAACCAATCATTTTTCCATTGTCATCGGTAATCTTATTGGTGTTGTTAGCGAGTCTCTCATTGGTTTCTATACCATATAAAAGACCTTTTGCTACTCCTATTGCTGGAATACCCAGTGTTAACCCTGCATGGGAGGCTATACCAATACCATATGGGTGAAGTATACCATTTCCATCTATCATGATAACATCTGGTTTGTTCTCCATATGTTTAAACAATTTTTTTATTATCGGAAGCTCTCTATATGTCAAATAGGTTGGAATGTATGGGAAATTAGTGTTCATCTTGATGAAACCCTGCTCTATAATCTTACTATCGTCTATGTTAATTGTTACAAAGGCTCCACATGCGTCTCTGCTGTTTTTCTTTGAATACGCGATGTCAACACCTGCCACAGTTTTAACATCATCCGTAGCATCTTCTAAAAAAATTTTTTTACTTAACCTGATTTGTTCTCTTCTCAATATTTTAAGAGGATAATTCGTTTTGAAATCATCGAACAATATTTTTTCAAAGTTTAATATCTTACCTCCTGTGACTAGGATGCCATCTTTTTTTAGTCTCCTTATTTTTTCTTCTATTCCTAAGCCAAATCCTCCAAGTGTTCCATCTGAGTTTACAATCTTGTAACATGGAGTGTAATCTGGATTAGGGTTTAGGTTCAATGCTACACCAACAGCTCTCGCTGCTACCGGGTCTCCAAGGGCTTTTGCTATAGCACCATATGTGGAGATTCTACCCTTTGGTATCTGACGAGTGAGCTTGTATACTTCTTCAAAGAAATCAAACATATTTTAGTATTGAAAAATGTTTTACATGATAAAAATATTTTCTTTAAAATCAGACATGTTTTCCATTGGTAGAGATCTGGCAGGCAAAACATGCAACCCAACTGGTTTTTGTGTTTTAGTTGAAAAAAATAAGGAGGTTATGTGTTTAAAAACCTTGTATTCTGATGAGGAGATATTGAAGGAGATTTTCTTTTACCCTCCTGTTGAAACCATTGTAGCAGTAGATGCTCCACTTATGAAAAATGGTATACCAAAGATGAGAATGGCTGATAAATTGCTCAAAAAATATGGTGCTATGCCACCAACCATGAAAAGCATGAGATGTTTATCTATAAGAGCGTATACTCTTTCTAAAAAACTTGAGAATATGAGATATAAAATCATTGAGGTTTTCCCAACAGCAACTGCAAAAATACTTGGTATATACGATAAAAGTTATGTTAAAATGTCAAGGATCTTAAAGGTTGAGGTTAAAAACAGGCATGAACTTGACGCCTACTTGTGCGCCCTAACTGGGAAGCTATTTCTGGAGTATAAAACCACAGAGGTTGGTGACATGGAGGGAAAAATAATAATACCCCTGGAGGGGTTAACAATTAATTGGTTATGAGGTTATAATAGTTTTATGTCATGGATTAAGTTTCTCGGAACAGCTGGTGCCCGTTTCGTAGTCATGAAACAGTTGAGAGCATCTGGTGGATTATGGGTTAACATAGATGAGGCAAACATCCTGGTAGATCCTGGCCCAGGCTGTCTGGTAAAATGTAACTCTAGTAAACCCAGGCTTGACCCAATGGATTTGGATGCAATTATTCTAACACATCGCCACCTAGATCATTCAAATGATGTAAACATTATGGTTGAAGCCATGACCAATGGTGGCTTTAAGAGAAAAGGTGAGCTTTATGCGCCAAGAGATGCCTTAGAAGGGAATGACCCTGTAGTGTTGAAGTATGTTAGAAACATGGTGAGCAATGTAAAGGTGCTTCATGAAAAAGAAAATTACCATGTTAGAAACGTTGTTTTTGAGACACCTGTGAAACATGTACATGGTGTTGAAACCTATGGGTTGAATTTTAAAAACAAAACTGGTGAAAACATCCTCTCTCTGATCTCTGACACGAGATATTTCAACGGTTTAGAAAGATTTTACACAGGTGATATAGTGATTATAAACGTGGTTCGTTTTAAACCGATGAAAAACCTTGATCACTTATGCTTCGCTGATGCAGAAAGGATTATTAGGAAAAACAAACCTAGGCAAACAGTGCTCACGCATTTCGGCATGACTATGCTAAGGGAGAAACCATGGGAGTTAGCTAAATCATTGTCTAAAAAACTGGGTGTAAAGGTTGTTGCTGCCAGTGATGGTATGACGATAGATTTAGAAAACATATAAAACCAGTTTAAGACTTTACTATCTTCTAGTAAAAATGAGAATGTTCCTACCACGTTATTATGATATTCTAGAGGGTAATAATATTGCAAAATATGTTCTCTGTAAACATGTACCTGTTGATTTTGAGTATAATGATACCTTGGATGAGCTATGGGTTAAACATGATAATGCTGTTGAAGAAATGAGGGTTGAAGAAAAACCGCCGAGATTGTCTCTTCTTGATTTGAAAATAGAAATCGCTAGTAGGATTTTCCAAAGTTGCATTTTTTGCGAGAGAAGATGTCAAGTGGATAGAAGAGAAAAAATAGGAAACTGTGGAGTGAGAGAGAGCAGGGTTGCATCTGAGTTTCTTCATATTGGGGAGGAATACATGCTTATACCATCTTACACAGTGTTTTTTAGCGGCTGCCCATTTCATTGTGTGTTTTGTCAAAACTGGGATATCAGTCAAAACCCAAAAGCAGGAATGTATATCCAACCAGAGAGACTTACTGAAATGATAAAACATCGGTTTGAGAGCGGCGCAAAAAATGTGAACTGGGTAGGTGGTGACCCCATACCAAACCTGCCATATATACTAAGGGTGCTAAAACTTTGTGATGTGAACATTCCTCAGATCTGGAACTCCAACATGTACTGCTCAGTTGAAACCATGAAACTGTTAAATGGTGTGATCGATCTTTATCTAACAGATTTTAAATATGGTAGAGATGAGTGTGCAAAACGTCTCTCCCTAGTTGATAACTACATGAAAGTTGTCAGGAGAAACCATAAGATAGCATACATGCAGGGTGAGATGATAATCAGACATCTTGTTCTACCAAACCATGTAGAATGCTGTACAAAACCAGTGTTAGAATGGATAAAGGAAAACACTCCATATGCAATTGTGAACATAATGCCACAGTACAGACCAGAGTTCAGAGCACACAAATATGATGACATCTCCACGACATTAGAACCTGAGGAATTCAACGAGGCGGTAGAATATGCAAGAAAACTAGGTTTAAACCTTGTAGAATAAAAAAACAGCTTTTGTGTTTTTTTAGTATTGCCTGTACCACCATACAGCAAACAAGGCGATAGTGCCAATAGCGATTATAACACTTACAAGTATCCAGTTTCCAATTATCAGTGAAAGAAAACTGGTTTCTTTGCCAAACACGGTTATATCTACCTTAGCGCTACTATAACCGTTTTTCTCAGCTGTTATCTCATAATATCTATCATTTGTAATCAAAGGAGCTGTGAATATAACACTACCATTTTCATCAGTGGAAAGGTTTTTACCATCGAATTCAACTGTTGCATTCTCCACAGGTTTCCCATCAGCTGTTTTCACAAACACTTCAAATTGTTCCCCTGCATTTATTCCACTTCTAACATCTATAGTCAAGGTTTTATCCACATCAAGGATTCTTACAGTCTTAAAACCAGGTATGTAGAGTATCTTCTCCGCTAGTATCATAATGGTTTCCTCAGAAGAGGTTACATTTGGCGCAGTAATTTGTACCATGCCGCTTTCGTTTGTCTCATATGCCCCACTAAAGGTAAGAATACCAACGAGAGAAACTTTGGCATCTTTCACAGGTTCACCAGAGTAATCCGTAACCATTACCGAAAAGTTTTGTCCTTCTTCAACCTCATCGACAGTTGTCACAACCAAGCCTCTCTTAAAACCAGTTTTGTCAATGAGCTTGTCCCTTAAATCATTCAATGTAGTTTCAATCTCATCATTAACCTCAACATTGTTGTTCACGATGTTATTTATAAATTTTTTAACACCATCTAAAAAACCCTTTCCAGTATCATTTGTGAATCTTATGTCAAAATTCCCATTGTTTGGCACCAATTTTAAACTCTTAGCATCAATTATTACACCAGTTAGTAGTGAGAATAATAATATTGTTATTATATACCCGCATAATATTATACTAGTTTTCATCTTAGACTATCACCTACCACTACACAA
>QMST01000016.1 GCA_003649745.1 Thermoplasmata archaeon
ATCCTACACCAGGCTCAGAAAACATAGTATAAAAAAAGGAGAATAAAAGCTGAAACTATTTTCTAATGCCCAGCAGCTATATAGCATGCCTTGTATGTTCCACATACTACGCAAACAGATGGTTTATGAAGAAATGTCGATGGTTTTACACAACCTGGATACACTGTAGGACCACATGATCTTCCATCCATAGTAGGCTCATGTGTACAGTTTATCCCCCATTTCCAAGTCCAACCACAACCAGGTAAAGACGTTGGTGGACAAGATTTATAAGATTGAGTCGGAGGCTCACAACCCAGGCATATAGACGGAGAGGGAGTAGAAGCACATGGCCTACAAGAAGTAGGGCTATCATCAGAAGTTGGAACATGATACACACACATTCTACCAGTCACAATATAACTACATCTTGGATCAGCTTTCGACGTTGGCACAGGTGGGACCACACATGATCTACCAGTCACAATTGAACATTGTCTAACCGACTGGGTCGGCGGATAAGGTGGTACACAAATTCTTCCCGTTACAATATGACGTTTTGGATCAGCTTTTGATGTCGGATGAGAACAATCAGGATCCTCTCTCGACGTTGGTGTAGGTCTTACACAACCATAATATACCGAGGAGAACAAACAAGTCGGTGAAGAAGACCTATCAGGCTGTACCGGATGAGGAAGCAAAGGTTTTTTAACCTTAGAAACAGCATAAGAACTCTTTGAAACATTTGTTCCAAATAATGTCTGATACAGTCTAGACTTATACAACGGTGTCTCCAGAGGCTTATCACTCCTTCTTAAAAACCTATGCGGAACATCAGCAGATACAACCACTGATACCCAAGACAATGATAAAATAGCTACAACACCTAAAACCATCATCTTCTTTCTATCTAACATCTTATGTAATCTGTTTTTCACCATATCGCTACCACCTACTACTAACCTAACTTAATATTCTCTAAAAAAACATATATAAAGATTATAGAACAAATATCGAATAAGACCAGGTTTTATATAGACAATAGTTTTTTGATTTTTAAAAAACCTATATAAACTAGTTTAAAAATTATGTAAAAAATAGAAACTTCGGAAAAACTCACAATGAAAAGAGGAAAAAATGAGACTATGAAAAACGAAAGAGAAGAACCACCTAGTAAAAAAACAACTGCTAGCTTAAAAACCATTGGATGTGAATGCTATGGAGATGAGAAAAAAATTTACAATATTTACGAGTACATTTGTCTCCATAGCTTATGCTCTAACAAAAAATCATCATAGAAAACTGGTTTTAAAAGAGTTTAAAGAACCTTTTGTCTCCCTGTTTCTCTGCACCATGGGTGATCTGATAACTGGTATAGTAATGGGTGTTTTCATATCAAACCTCAAAATGTTACCCGCGCTGATAGTCCTAATACCTGGCGCAATAGGTATGCGTGGAAACATATTTGCCACACTGGGCTCCCGGCTGGGAACCTATCTCCACACGGGTCAGATACAACCAAATTTTAAACCAGGCAAGATACTAAACCAGAATATATCCTCCTCTACGGTGCTCACCTTGTTAACCAGCTTCTATCTTGGTATATTAGCAGCTCTTATAGCAAAAGCTATTGGATTAAAAGTTAGCATACTGGACCTACTGCTGATATCAGTAATAGCTGGTCTGTTATCTGCAGTAATTATGTTACTCTTTTCCATGCTTATAGCTTTTTTCACTTATAAACATGGCTGGGATCCAGATAATGTAACTGCTCCTATGATAACATTAATAGGTGACATGGTAACCTTGCCACTCTTATTTCTCTCTTTAAATGTTGTGATAAAACTAGGTGATATGATCAAAATATCTCTGCTTCTCTCATTTATAATACTGACCTTATTAACAATACCTTACTCTCTCTCGGATAAAGCAAAGCCGTATTATAGGAGGATAATGAGAGAAAGTACACCAGTATTACTAGCATGTGGATTTTTAGGTATACTTTCAGGAACTATACTAGGGGGAAAAGTAGAAGGTCTAATAGCTATACCTGGCATACTGATAATGATACCACCATTCCTCGAGGATGGTGGTGCAATGGGTGGTATACTAGCAGCAAGGCTATCATCAGCATTGCATTTAGGTGCTATAAAATATGAAAAAAAGATACCTGAAGAAGTTTTGAGACTATTCCTAATGCTTCATATACTTGGCCTAATAATCTTTACACTAATAGGAGGCTTTGCATATCTAGTATCAAAAACATTTGGCATAACAACATTACCCTTACATATGATGATAATAGTCTCAATAATAGCTGGTGAGATACTGATCTTAATAGTAAACATAATAACCTACAATATATCTATAATTTCTTTTAAAAAAGGCATAGATCCAGATAATGTGACCATTCCAATAATAACAAGTGTAATGGATATAATGGGGGTAGCCTGTCTAGTATTGGTGCTAATGTTGATGAGAATAATATAAAATAGGAGGTAATGAAAATCCGACATGTATTTAAACACAAACAAAGATAAAAAAATAGGCATGAAAAACAAACTACTGGGAAAACTAATGCCAAAATGGAAGAAAGTAGAATTTGAAGAAATTGAATACGAACCAAAAAGCATAAAAGAAATACTCATAGAAATGAAAAATATATCAGAGCTAATGGTAGATCTTGCATACTCTGCACTACTTTTCAATAACAAAGAACTAGCAGAGGAGGTAAAATATCTAGAAGTTAGAATGGATACACTAAATTATGATATAAGACTAATAGCCCTATTAGCTGCTAGGACAAAAGAAGATGCCGAAGAGCTAACTGGGATATTACAAGTAGCTGAGGCTGCAGAAACCATTAGCAACGCTGCAGCAGACATAACAAAACTACTCTCTGTAAGACTAACACATCCCATACTACCCGGGCTAATAAAAAAATCAGATGAAACCATAAAGAAGTTAACCATAAAAGAGGGCTCTGTAGCTCATAATAAAACCATAAAAGATCTAAGGATAGCCTCAGAAACAGGTGTGAGAGTACTCACAATAAGAAGAAAAGACAGATGGATATATGCGCCAAAGAAAGATGAACTCTTAAAAGCTGGGGATATATTAATAGGTATTGGACCAGAAGAAGGCCTAGCCCGGCTAAACAAGCTATTCGAAGGAAAAATAAAGGTGTTATAACATGAGTGAAGAAGAAGCAGAAAAAATGCTGTTAGAATTAAAAGAAAAAGCAGAGCTAATGGTAGATCTTGCCTATTCCTCACTCATATACGATAATAGAGAAATAGCAGAGGAAGTCTATGAACTAGAAGATTATGTAGATAAGATCAATGATGAGTTGCAAAAGCTTGCAATAGAAGATACAAGAAAAGGAGAATTAGATGTAAACGAGGTCTTGGCTATAATACAACTGGGTATATCATCCGAGGTAATTGCAGATGCTGCGAGAGAAATAGCAGATGTTCAACTGAGAGATGTCAAACTTCATCCTATACTAAAAGAGAGCTTAATGGAATCAAATGAAATTTTGTTAAAAGTCAAGATAACACCAAAATCGATTCTAAAAGATAAAAAAATTGGAGAGATAAGACTTGCATCTGAGACAGGAATGTGGATAATAGCAATAAAAAGAGGAAACAAATGGATATATGACCCCACTAAAAACATCACCCTAAGGGAAAATGATATATTATTCGCAAAGGGAGACAAGGAGGGCAAGGATCATTTTATAGCATTAGCAGAGGGTAGAGAAAAAAAGATTTAGAGCTCTATTATTTGGTCAAAAACATAATCAGACCATTCCCTAATACCTAGTAAGATATCTAATTCTGTAGGCGTAATTATAGGAATTTTATACTTAAGATAATCATCTATAGCTATTCTAGGGCAAGCGGTGGAGACAAAGCAATCTATTCTCTCTAAACCCATTAACTTAGATGGAGAAAACTCGTTCATAGACAGCAAATATGCCTCTTTTCCTTTTTCCTCCAATCTCTTCTTAATATCAATTGCAAATCTAAGACGTTGTTGACCCGGTTTTAAACCTAATAATATACCAAAACGCTTTGCATGTCTACACATAGCTATAGCACCATAACGCTGTTTCAAAATCAGATCCTTTAAATCCAAAAGCTCATCAACCCTTATCCTACCAGTATAGGGATCAGCCGCTATAACAGGTTTCCTACTGTTAAACAATAAACCTAGAGGGTGAAAATCACCACTGCCAACAAACAAAAAACAATCCACCTTATCAGCAACATTTGTAGCAGCAGAAAAATTACAACCTAAAACCAAACCCCTGTTAGAAACTCTATTATCACCCTCGCCAACAACCACCTCAAACCCATTAGCCTCTAAAATATCAACAACCTCTCGTAACACATGTAAATGCTGAGCAGTAGCAACAACGCCAACTTTGCTACCAACCAAAAAAGGGATAGAAGACTCAATTGTTTTCTTGATTTTTAAATCCGCTTTTGCCTCGACAAAAAAAACTGGGATAGAACTCATATTAGTAACAGATGGAATAGGCAGATGACCAATATGAACTATTAAATCAACGCCAAGTTCCCCTAGAGCATTGTATGGTATGTCGCAGGCGCCAAAACAGGGGTCAACATTCAACAAAAAATCTCCACCGGTTGAATTCCTCAGGAAATCTATTATTTTCAAACCATGTATTTTTAAACCCTCTGGTATCTGAACAGCTATCAGCTTGTAACCCCTTTTCTTGATCTCATCCACAGCTTTTTCCAGCTCAATCCTGTAATTTGATATCTTCATATGATCCTCCCACTCAAAGCAGGATTACATACATTATTAACGTGTTTATAAAAACAACGAACAAGGCAGAGGGAATCAAATATTTATAGAGTTCAATTAAACCTGTTTTAAAATATTCACTACTAACAATTGTGCATAAATGCAAAGGCGAGATAAGGTAACCTATGAAGGAGCTTACATACAATACACTAACAACAGGCACATAGAGATTACTAGCTAAAATAGAAGAAACCAGTATAAAATTGAGACCAATAGCTAATAGATTATTACCAATGATAGCACCTAGTACCAGCGGCACAATAGTCAATATCAGAAAAGGATGAAAAGAACTGTTTTGCAATAATGGAGAGAAGGATTCTAAACTTTTAGAAACAACAATAATGTTTCTAAAAATCATTATACCAAATATAGACAGAGCCAGGTTTAAAGAAAGACCTTTTCTCAGCATCCCAGGAATATTTTTATAATCCCTTGAGATAAAAAATATTAACAGTGTTGCAAACAACAACGCAATACACATTGAAAGATAAGTCTCTACCTTTAAACCAGAGTTAAAAGTAAAAAATATTACTAGAGATAACAAAATTGGAGACAAGGCTAACAGTGTCTCTTTTAAATTGAAATAACCTCTTTTATGTGTTTTTTTCTTAACAAATATCCTAAGCATAAGATAACCTATCAAGATAAATACTATGAAAATGGGTACTTGTATGAGTAATAAACTGTTTAACTCAATATTTGATAGAGTAGCAGCTAGAACAATAGATGGTGTCAAGGGAAACACCAAAGGCCAGGGATGTCTAAACCAGAGGTTTAAATAATTCATTTTATCATTTGAAACACCAAGTTTTTTACCCTCCTCCTCTATCATAGGAGCTGATATCCTAGCACCACCTGGTATTGGCATCAAACCAAAAATAGCTGGTAAAATAGCAAGCACACCACCATTTGGGAAAGCTCCTCGTATATTGTTTACAAGCTTATCTGTTAAACCTGTTTCTTTCATTGAATATGCGATTATGCTAACTAGTGTGACAATTATTGCTAAACCAATTGTTTTCCATGATATTATAGCGTTTAGTATAGCTAACCCAATTTTATCAGGGGAGAGAGTTTCCAGTGAAAACAATGCTGCGATTATGGCACCACATAATATTGCAATTCCAAAATTTTTGCTTATTCTTATTAACAGAATGATAGCTGCAAAAGCTGTTGCCACACCAACAATGGTTATCCACATACTCTTGTCATCCAGAGTTGTTTAGAGAAAAAAGAAACGATTTTTCAACTTTTCGTTAAATTATATGCTTGAATCTGCGCTTCTTTTATAACCCTGCTATAATCCAGGGTATAAAACCTGTTATCCAGCATCAACAATCCACCGTTAACTATAGTAGCGTATACATCAGAGCACCTGGCAGAATAAACAAGCAGAGAAACAGGATCATGGACTGGTGTAAACCATGGCCTTCTCAGATTAACAAGTATAATATCAGCTAGCTTCCCCTCCTCTATAGAACCCACCTTGTCATCTATACCTAGGCATTTGGCACCAGATATGGTTGCAAGATCCAACACTTGTTGAGCCGGCAGTACACAGGGATCCCATCTATGATGCTTATGTAACAATGCAGTGAATTTCATTGTCTCGAACATATCTAATGTGTTGTTACTTGCCGCGCCATCTGTGCCAAGACCCACTGGTACATTTTCCATGAGCATCTCTGGCACTGGTGCGAAACCACCTGTAGCAAGTTTCATGTTGCTAACAGGGCAATGAGCGACTTTAGACCCAGATCTACTAATTTCCGAGACCTCATTTTTTGTTATCCAGCCGCAATGAGCTAAAATAGTTCTCTCGCATAGCAGGCCATGTTTTTTAAAAACACCGACTGGTCTCAAACCAGTTTTTTCCATCACACTATAAACCTCATTTCTTGTCTCAGAGCAATGAGTATGTAACAATACATCAAATTTCTCAGCTAAATCCAAGGATTTCTGAAGAGTCTCAGCTGAACAAGTATAAGCAGCATGCGGAGCCACCACAGGTTTGATCAAATCTGATTTTACCCATCTCCTCAAAAAATTCTCACAAGCTGGAAACAACTCCTCATATTTGTACTCTGGCGTGCCAAAATCAAGCAGAGAAAAACCCAAGAAAGCACGCATTCCAACCTCCCTGGCAACCTCAGCGATTATATCCTCAAAAAAATACATGTCCAGGAAACAAGTTGTACCAGATCTTATCATCTCCAACAAACCCAGTCTGGTGCCAGCGGATATAGAATCCTTGTCTAGTTTCGCCTCAACAGGCCATATCCTACTGTTCAACCAGTCCTCAAGAACCATATCATCTCCATATCCACGGAGAAGTGTCATAGGAACATGTGTATGCAAGTTTATCAACCCGGGTAAAACAATCATTCCCCGAGCGTTAATAACATGCTCCGCCTCCACAGAAACTGGTTTTTCAGAAACCTCAGAAATAAAATTATCCTCTATGTAGATGTCCACGTTTCTCAACTGATTTCTCTCACTGTTTTGCGTTAAGACAATACTGGCATCTTTAATCAATATACTCATCAGACAAAAACACCCTTCCTCTTGTTTTTTACAACTCTTCACCTTTACTCCAAAGTCTCTCAAACTCTGATTCTAACTTTTTAAGTATAAATGGGTCAATAATCCAAACACCCATCTGCCCCTCTCTAACGGGACCTAATATCAACAATGCCCTCTCATCTCCAAGAACAAAATTAGCTCTAATATCCTCGTTCTTTCTCGTACTTATATCCTTTAAAACTTTTGTATCACTACATTCTTTGAAAACAACTTTTGCATTTTTTGGTATCATCATCCTGTCAAGATATTCCGCGACAAGTCTAGGGTTTTTAATCTCAGAAAGAGACCACATATATGTCAACCTAGCTGTAGATTTAAAAGTAGACTCTATAGGTTTTCTCATACCAAACTCTATAGCCATTGTCGCCGCTATCAAACCTATAATAAAACCTATTAACAAAGATAATGGGTCCATATTCCACTCGAAAAAAGGTATTTGATTTCGAATATAAAGATTTGGCTATTTTGCTTTTTAGAAATTTATCAAAAGCAAACGAATATGATCATTGTTGGAATTGCCAAATTTGTCAAATGCAACAACCCGTATATCATACCATCCAGTAGAATAATTTTTTAAATCTAACTGATAAGGTTTTGATTTTAGAGTAAATCTTAATTCTTCATTAACATAGAAATCAACACGGCCTATGTCATTGATATCGTCTGCTTCAACTACTAGTATACATGAACCAATTAGTATGGTTTTACCTGTGGATAAAGGACAAATTTCTCTTCCGAAAATATATAGATAACCTTTCTTAGGAAAAGTGATTTCTACAGAGGGGGGCTTCTCATCTTTTTTTGGCTTCAAAGTGGGGTCACCAAGAACCATCATACCATAACAATAAGATGGGTATTTCACACCTTTTAGGGAGTACCATTCTCCAAATGCATTACCTATACAGGCTGCGCTCTTTAACTTCTCATAAAATGTTTTTCCATTATCTATCATTCCACCAACTTTTGAAGAACCAATTACAGTTAAACCAGAGGTGTTACCAAATAGGTAAAGGTTTCCTATGCATTCCTCCTGGAAATAGTCTAATGCCTCACAGCAATGAAGATCATAAAAGAAAGCAGATTTGTAATTTTTCCTTAATTCCCAGCTTGTAAGAGAATCCCATTTTGTATGATCGGAATAGTAAAAATTATGTTGGAGTTGACTTGAATGTGCATGCAGACAAATCCATTCATACTTCTCTTTCTTAATATTATTTAGATAATTTTTCTCTCGTGTTTTTTCTGGATCATTTATGACTGTTATAAACGAGGATTTATAGATGTCTTCCAAATACCTCTTATATTCACTTCCATATTTTGCCCAATCATCATCTATATAAAGTAGAGCTCTCGATGCCCTACATAAAGAGCCTGTCCTGTATGCATGGTTTCTTTTAAAATACTCTTTAAGTAGAGAAAC
>QMST01000017.1 GCA_003649745.1 Thermoplasmata archaeon
CAACAATATAGAAAGGTGAGCTCACTGCGACAGATGGGTGAAACTCGTTATCCGTAGTATTCGCAACAGGAATATCAGCGGGTTTAACCCCTCTACGCCAGGGTTTATCCACCTTTATCGCCCTAGTAGAAAGCAGATGCTCCCCTTTGGTTGAGATAATTGGTTTTATCACACTACTCATTTTCACATTTTTCAAATTATAGACTTTTTTTGTGTTGACAAAGACAGTAGACGCTGACACAGCAGCAGTCGCCAGCATCAAAAAAACTATACCCACAGCCAATATTTTTCTAATCATATAATTTTTCCTCCCAGTTTATAATCTATCCTGATATATAAAAACATTTTTGTTAATTAAAACATTTTTCACGGGTATCCACCAATTTTTAAACTAGGATCACCGAGAAGCACCCATTCCTCAACAGCCTGCTGATCAATAGCATCCCAACCCATGTCCGGATACCACCAGCACTCAGGCAGTGTGAAATCCTTGAAATTATGGATATAACTAGTCTGCGTCTGTTGATACACATGACCTAATATGTCAAAACCTTTTTCACCATAGTGCTCCCCATATTGTCTAAAGAACTCAGATGTAATCCATCCATCACCAGCGCCAACAGTGCAAAACTCGCTCTCCCATCCCCAACCCAGGCCAGTGTTACCCATTGCAGCAATTGCACCAGTATCTGGAAGCTTAACCAGATACCAGCTGAAACACTCAGGCACAGCGTAGATATACGTCCACATATAATTATCATGTCCAAGAAGCATAGTATAATAATGGATAGCAGATGGTATCATAGACACATTAAACAAACTATTATGACAGCCTCCAATCACCGCTATTGGAAGCTTATTAACATTTGACAACTCTTTCATAGGCCAAACCGGGCGATCATCTATAAACGGGTAGAAAGAACGGAGATTTGACACTGTAAGACCAGTAACACTTGCATGTTGTCTATTACCAGGTATACCAGGGTAATGATCAGCCCAGACATTGGGGCTACCATGACCTGACATAAACAGGAAACCACATCCCTCACTTATCGCTGAGATCACATCATCCTGACCACTAAATCTCCCATTTGAGGTCCATAGTATATCATGTTTGAACTCCTTCGGCATATAGTAGAGCGCACCACCGCGTCCATTTAGCATTTTCTCACCAGTCACCCATTCACCCTCATAGTACATCTCTGTATTGTTTCTCCAATCTGAGAAAACAATGTCACCATTTTCATCTGTAACCCAGACATGAATACTTGAAACATTACCATATGGCTCAGGGTCATAGGATTTACCACGAATAGTTAAAACACCGTCAACATATGACACATTCGCCCACCAGAAAAGCGTGTTACAATAAGCATCTCTCTCACTTGGCGTATAAGTATAGTCTGTATTCCCAAGTACATCACCCTCTGATACAGATACAATCTCAGCCATTGGATGACCAGGGTAAGAATGAATTCTAAGATAATCATCATGGTTAAACGAGAGAGATGTCTCCCTCGAACGATCAAGTGTTATATTGATTGTCTCAATTGGGCCAGAATCACCCTTAGGGTTAAAACTCTGAGCATGTATCGTATACCCTCCATCAGGCAAAGACCTAGTATCCCATTGAATGTTTAAATCCATCTGATCAAGAAAACCATCACCAGATACAACCTCTATCTTCTTAAACCATTCACTCCCATACGTGTTTGTCTCATAGTTTATAATCTTATTCACCACATCTTTTACCTCCTGAACACTACGAGCAGCTAACCTACCAACCGCAACATCAGGATAAAGATCTAAAATATCACCTGGTTTATCATCAGGCCACTCAGCAAAAACACCATCACCATCAGAATCCCAGCTTTCAAACTCACCACCCATCTTATAAACATCAGCATAATACAAATCAGTTGGATACCCTGGATCACCATTTGCTCTCACATTTGAATAACGAACAGGCACATACCAATCCCTGCTACCATAATTCTGATTATCTCTCGGCTTAGCATAAACCTTTGACTTCAAACCACCAACCAAAAGCACATATTTGACACCCCATTGCTCCAGAGCATCCTTGATAAAATACTTGATCTCCTCTGGCTTATCAACCCCCTGATACCCGCTATAAATATCCTCTGTTGTTTTCAAAATAGTTTTTACACCATACTTGTTTTTATGATCAATCAACGGCTGAAGAGCATCTTTAAACACAGATGGCGCTATAATAACAAGATCATATGATGATGTCACAGGAAATGGTATCTTATCTGGTGGAGTATACGAGATGCTTATATCAGCCCCACTCGCATAAATTACCCTGTTCTCTCCAGGTATATACCTCACAGGATAAAAATGAACAGTTACAAAGGTAACATGCTCAAAACACTTGTTTACACCAACACCAACATTATAATGATACCAATCAGATGGATAAGGATCATCACTCTGATACACCTGCTCATTTTTCAACACAGTCATCCTATGCTTTTTAACAAAGGATCTAATACTCAACAACGGCAATGGAGCAGGACATGGCTGAATTTGCCTCTTAATAACCCGTTCAGAAACATCAAAAGGTGTCACATCCACGCTAATATTTCTCGCCCCAAAAGGAATCTCAAATGTTCTAACAATCTTAGGTAAAATCGGCCTTCCAGGTTTCATAAGATAAGAATCAACATTTCGACCCTCCACTCTACAATACTGTTTCGACACATCTCTAAGATAAAAAACTGGGCTAAACACGGTTGCATGCTTATATCTCACATCAAAACCATTGGAAACCTTTTTACCATCAAACATCATCGCACCATACACTGTTGGAAACAGCATACATACTATTATCAACAAAACCAGAGTTTTTCTCATTATAAACTTCGCCTCCACTATTATATATCCATATAAAATTTTTAAATATTTTCTATTATTAACACACAAAAAAATAAATAAAAAAACGGACGCGGCGGGATTCGAACCCGCGATCTACAGCTTAGGAGGCTGTCGCCCTATCCATGCTAGGCTACGCGTCCAAACCACCAAAATTATAGAGACCTATATTCTACTGTAAAACCTATTTGATTTTTTCTATTTTCCATATTTTCCAACAAATCTTTAAGCCTTATAACCTCCAACTCCACCTTATTATCTTTTAAAATTTTACTCAAACCCTCTACATGACCATCTCCAACAATAGCAACAATTTTCTCATATTTCTCATTTAACCCGATCAACCTCCTAGCCATGTACTCATTCCTATCATCTATGAGAACCTTCCTAATCGTAGGAAACCTCTTACCAATCTCCTCAATATACCCATGATAATCCCCCTGGAATTTTTCTAACTCTCTTTCAACATCCTTTTTAGACACAAATAAACTAGTAAAACCACTAACAAAAAACCTGATCTTTTCAATCAACCTCATCTCTCTCCACATTTTTAACAACAACTCCTCTGCATCCATATCTATAAGCTCAACCCCTACATTATGCAGAGAAGCAAACTCCTCAGCCGCTATCATCTCATTACCCACCATAGTCCCATATTTCTCCGCCATCTTCTCCTGAAAACCAGCTAGAAACCTATACACAACCGGTAGAGACACATCCACACCTCTAACACCATTCTCCCTATGTTGCTTCAAAGCCTGAAAACGTTTTTCATCCAACTCCAAACAAACAACATCTGGCATCTTCTCATAAAGAAGATCACTTATAGCTGAGGAGAGATCAAACACATGCCCCGTGCCCACCAAGGTAATCATTTTTTTTCACTCCTACTTTTAAATTTGTAGATATTTTTTTATAACAAAAACATATTCAATTTTTCCACCCTGTACAACAAAACACCCAGAAATACAAAAGTAAAAAGGTGATAAATAAACTTTGGGAAGCATAAAACAACTTCATATAAAAAACATTGCAACAGAGCTATTAAAAAAATTTCCAGACCAGTTCAAAGAAGATTTTCAACACAACAAGAAAAAAGTAGAAGAATTAACAGATGTAAACAGTAAATTTGTACGAAACCAGATAGCAGGATACATAACAAGATACCTATCCACCAACAAACCACAACCAAGATAAAAAAACAACTTATTTTTGAGTAGAAACCTAATATTTAATTTAACCATTGCTTTAACCCTAAAAAAACCTGTAAAAATGGGGGAATACCTTATAAATAAGATTGAGAAAGCAATCAGAGACTTAAACAATGGTAGATTTGTATTAATATATGATGATGATAATAGAGAAGGCGAGACAGACATAGTAAAAGCATCTAAATTTATAAAACCAAGTGATATAAGAACAATGAGAAAAGAGGGAGGAGGCCTTATCTTTATAATGATCTCCTATGAGATCGCTGAAAAACTACAACTACCCTTTATAGCAGACCTGTTCAATAAAATAGAAGATCTCTATCCCGTGCTAAAACATCTAAACCCATATGATATACCATATGATACAAAATCCTCATTCTCCCTCTACATAAACCATAGAAAGACATTCACAGGAATCACAGATAATGACAGGGCATTAACAATCAAAAGATTCGCTGAACTAGCAGAAAACCTAATTAACCAAGAGGATAGTAAAAAAATATTACACGAGTTCGGCAAAGAATTTAGATCACCTGGACATGTGCCAATATGTATTGCATCAAAAAATTCATTGAGAGAAAGAAGAGGCCACACAGAGCTAAGTACAAGCCTACTAAGAATAGCCGGCCTCACACCCATAGCCAGTGGTTGTGAAATGATGGGAGACAATGGCAAAGCATTATCTAAAACAGAAGCAAAAAAATATGCCCAGAATAATAAAATAGTCTTCCTCGAAGGAAATGAGATAATCGAGGCATGGGAAAAATGGTTAGAGTAATGGCAACAGGAACATTTGACCTACTTCACATAGGACACCTATACTACCTTGAGGAAGCAAAAAAACTCGGTGATGAATTAATAGTAGTAATCGCAAACGATGAAACAGTAAGAAAAAACAAACATAACCCTGTAACACCACAAGAGATGAGACGTAAACTGGTAGAGGCACTAAAACCTGTTGACAAAGCAGTAATTGGTTACAAAAACGATTTTTTAAAAATCGTGGAGGAGATAAAACCTGACATCATAGCCCTAGGATATGATCAAAAATTTGATGAAAATAAAATCAAAAACGCTTTGAAAAAAAGAGGTCTAAATATCAAAATAATTAGATGCTCCAAGTACAGCGGAGATGATCTAAACGGCACAAGAAAAATAATTAGAAAAATCGCAGACATGATAGACAGCAAGAAATTATATAAGGGTGAAAAATAGGTGAAATACATTGGCATAGCAGATACAACCTTTGCAAGATATGATATGGCAAAGGCAGCCATAGATGAGATAAGATCAAACATCACAGGATTCAAGATAATTAGATACACTGTCCCAGGGATAAAGGATCTACCATTAGCATGTAAAAAACTATTTGAAGAAAAAAACTGCGACATAGTAATGGCATTTGGCATGCCAGGCAGCGCTGAAATAGACAAACAATGTGCACACGAGGCAAGCATGGGTTTACAAAGAGTTCAACTAGACCATGGCAAACATGTAATCGAAGTATTTGTCTATGAGGATGAGGCAAAAGATGAAAAAGAGCTTGCATGGCTGGCAGAAAAAAGAGCAAGAGAACATGCGCTCAATGTGATAAATTTATTGTTCAAACCTGAAAAACTAGTTAAAAAAGCAGGTATGGGTTTAAGACAGGGTTTTAAAGATGTAGGACCCATAAAAAAATAAAAAAAAATTTATTGGGTGAGTTAGAAAAAAATGGAAAAAAACAAGGTTATAAGAATTGGAGCTGTTGTATCTGAGTTCAACTATGATATAACAATGATGATGCTAGAACGAGCAAAAGAACATGCAGAGTTTTTAGGAGCCAAGATAACAAAGGTGATTGAAGTACCAGGCGTATTTGACATGGGTCTAGCAATCAAAAAACTACTGGAGAAGAAAGACATAGATGGAGTGATAACATTAGGCGCGGTTATAGAGGGTGAAACCGAGCATGATGAGATAGTGATTCAACATGCTGCAAGAAAAATAGCTGATCTATCCATAGAATATGGTAAACCAGTTTCACTAGGCATAACAGGCCCAGGGATGACAAGGTTGCAGGCAGAGGAGAGAATAGAAAGAGCAAAATATGCGGTAGAAGCAGTGGTAAAACTCTGTAAAAGATTAAACATATAAAAAGAGATAGAGTGCAAAAAAACTAGTATCAGTTACTTTGAAGTCTTTAACCTCTTTACATAATTAAAAGCAGATGGTAGATGAATAGTATACACACCATTTTTATGTATTATTATCGGCTCCTCCTTTAGTAAACCATTTAGATTTATCTCATAATCACCGGTTTCTCTCACCTTTATAGTCTCAGGATAACCCATTTTTTTATCCCGAGATAAAAGTTTTTCTATCAGTTTTTTCCTCGCCTCATCATCCTCAATTAACTTTTCTATATCCTCCTCACTTACTATACCAGCATCTTTGTTTTCTACCTCCTTCTCTGATGCCTTTTCCAACTTTTCATCTTTTGACATAAGTGATGTTTCTTTGTCAAAAAACTTGATCTTTTGCCCACCTTTCATTAGTTTAACAATTTTTTCCCTTAAATCCTCATCTAATTTCTCCGCAATCTCCTCTCTCTCATCCTCCGACAGAGGCTCTTTTGTAAAAAAGAACCTTGTACCACCACAGTTGGGACAACCTTTTAATAACAATTTAGAAGAGTTTTCATCAAAAACCTTACCACATTTTAAACACTGATGCGGCATTTATTTCGCTCCCTTACCAGTGATTATCATCGTCTGTATAACATTATTATCCTTATAAACTGTTTTTAACAAATTCGCTGGCCCTATAACAGTCATCCTTGGTTTTTTAATTACACCAAATATTTTATTCAGAATCTTTCTTAACATGTTTCCATCGTTTTCTACATCCGCATATCCCTCCATTTCTATCCCAATAAATGTGTCATGATCAATTTTTGCCATTGTCTGCTGGATAAGAGCACTTTGCTCAACAGGTGTGAGACCATTTTCTAAAACCAATATCTTCCCCTTAGAAACCTCCTTTATAATATAATCTATTTTTTCATCTGTGGAAAACGATTCAAGTTTTTTACGCGATATCAAGGTTACAGAGACACCCTTTTCTTTCTTCATTTCCTCTTCCTCCTCCTCTTACCAAAATGTTTCACCATGGTTGTATAGAGGTTATCCAAGTTGTAACCAGTTAAAGCGCTAATAGGGACAACAGGATGCTGAGGAAAAGCAGATTTTAATGTCGCAGGACTTGATTTCTCCAGATCTATCTTATTCGCCGCTATTATCACAGGTAAATTCCTAGCCTCGAGATTACCCAAGATTGTAACATTAACCTGTGTAAAAGGGTTTTCAGTAGAATCCATCACCAGAACAACACCATCAATACTTTCCAACCACCTTATAGCCTCTATAACACCCTCAGTAGCCTCCTTTGCCCTCCTCTTAGCCTCATCAGGATCCAACCCATATTGTTCAATAAACTCCTTATAATCCACCTTTGTAGCAATACCTGGCGTATCCACAATATCTATAACCAAAGAAGAAGAGCCATTTTCGATTTTCACATTAGACTTCCACTTAGCACGACGTGTCTCATGAGGTATCTCAGACACTGTTCCAATTGTCTCACCAGCCCAATCCATCAACATACGATTAGCAAGCGTGGTTTTACCCACATTCGGTGGACCATAAATACCAATCCTAGCATGACGCTTCCCAAAAACCCTATGAATCCACAGAGCAAAACGAGTTATTCTAAACCTTTCCAACACACCCATCCTTATGCTACCCTCCTAGCAAAAAACCTTATTGTTTTAACTATTTATTAGTTTAACGGGTTTTTAAAATCCTATTTTTTATATACAATAATACTTAAATACACACAAAGATATACTCACATACATCTTAAAATTTGGAGGTAATGTTGGGTGCAAAAAGAAGAGGAAGAATATACTAGTCCATCTTTTGGCTTTGAACACATTGACAACCTAAAAGAAAACCTACAGCAGATCTCAGAAGAAATAGAAAACATCAGAACCTCTTTTTACAAAGGCACTGAAAAACTTGAAAAAATAAAAAATCTCTTAGATATAAAAAAACTAGACGATTTTGTAAACATCATTGAAAACCTTGAAAAAAGAGTATCAAAAATAGAAGAAGAAAAAAACGCAGCCATAGAAGGCGCAAAAAAATACAGTAAAGAACTAGAAAAAGAAAAAGAGAGACTAGTAAAACTCTGGGATGCATACAAACTACAAGAAGACGAGCTAACAGAAAAAGAAAAGAAAATAGCTGAATTAGAGGATCAAATAGCCAGATTCAACAC
>QMST01000018.1 GCA_003649745.1 Thermoplasmata archaeon
AGACTCAGACAGCGCTCATGTAAAGGTTACCTGCGCAGGTGATAACCAACCACCGGTTACAACAAAAGAATATGGGCAGCCATTTTATACAAATGGCACGGCAGACTGGATAACCTCAAATACTCTCATATGGTTAAATGCCACAGACTATCCTCTAAACAACCCATCTGGTGTAAAAGCCACCTATTATAGAATATTAAAATGGAATGGAGCAGACTGGGCTGTAGAGATGAACTGGACAGAATACACCTGTCCATTTACCATACCAAGTGAATGTTATCATAAAATCGAATTTTACAGTGTAGACAATGCATGCAACCAAGAGGAAATAAAATGGCAAACAGTTTATGTCGACAACACTCCACCATGTTCAAGCATCAAGGTGACAGAGGATCCAGATAGATATGTTAGTAGGGTAAGCACAGTGACTATAACCTCTGTTGATGGTGGAAAATGCCCTGTTGGCTCATACACAATATATTGTTATATAAACAATGAGTTCTATGCCAAGGTACATAATAAAAAAATTATATTCCAATTCAATGAGCTCTATGGGTTTACAGAGGATGGAAGATACACTGTAGAGTACTGGGCTGTTGATGATCTAGGCAACGAAGAAACCCATCATTCAGAAACCTTCACATTAGACACTACACCGCCAGAGACTGATTACAGCTTTGATGGGCCAAATAGATGGGTGAATAACCACTGGCAGATAGAACCCTCTACTAGGATAGTATTAACTGCGACTGATAGTGGATCAGGTGTAGAATGGACCAAATACAGAGAGGGTTATCAAAATGAGGGAGGAGAATGGAAAATCTACACAGAACCGTTTATACCAACAAAAGAAAACATATTCTTCTGCAGCAGAGACAAAGTAGGCAATCAAGAAAACCTTGTGCACCTGTATGTAGAGATAGTTGACTCCATTGAAAATAAGCCACCCTTTACTCCAGAAAAACCATCTGGCCAAAACTATGGAAACACCGGGGACAGCTACATCTATAGCACATCCACTACAGATCCAGAGGGAAGCAAAGTAAGATATTACTTTAGCTGGGGAGATGGAACAGGAGAATGGACAGACTATGTTTACTCAGGTAACATAGTAACTATGTCACATGTTTGGATCCATGCTGGATCCTACCAGGTAAAAGTCAAAGCTCAAGATGAAGAAGGAGCAGAAAGTGAATGGTCTGAACCACTGAATGTATATATAATAAACAAAAACAACCAACCACCATCTAAACCGGATAAACCATCTGGTCCAACATCCGGCAGAATAAATGTTGAGTACACCTACACCGTTGTAACAACAGATCCAGAAGGAGACAAAATATACTACTTAATAGACTGGGGAGATGGAACAGATAGCGGCTGGTTGGGACCATACAACAGCGGAGAAACAATAGAGGTGAAACATAAATGGACCACCAAAGGAAGCTACCAGATAAAGGTTAAAGCTAGAGATGTGTTTGGCGCCCAAAGTGAATGGTCAGACCCATTACCAATAACAATGCCCAAATCACTATCAACAACATATACCATAGGATCACTTAGCAAGTTAAAACTCCTAAAAACCTTACTTATACATCCTTAATAAACCGATATTTTAATACGTTGCTAAACAATTTCGGATTACAAAAATGGATGTTAACAACATAATAGACAAACTCTCAGCTAATGAGAAAAAACTACTTTTACTACTAGATAAACTTAAAGGAGAAGCAACTATAGAGGAAATTCTAAAAAGTGGAGAGTTCAAACAACAAGTTGAAATAATGAACGCATCATCCTGGCTTCAATCAAAAAAACTAGTAGAAGTAAAAGAATTTACTAAAACCCTTTATTCCCTTGATAAAGAAGGCTTACAGTTTCTAAAAAAGGGCTTACCGGAGAAAAAAGTTTTATCATTCCTATTAAAAAACCAGGGACATGCTACCCTAGATGAAATAAGTAAAAAAAACATTATCAACAGCAAAGAGATACCTATAGCTATTGGGTGGCTTAGAAAAAAAGGATGGGCAGATATATTAAAAGAAGAGGGCAAGGTCATAATTAGACTAACCGACAAAGGTAAAAAAACTGCGGAAATAAAGGATGAAGATGAAAAAATTCTTGAGCATCTCTATGAAAACCCAGATTCAGAAGTAGAAGAAAACAGGATCAAGAATTTAAAATCAAGAAAAAACGTGATAAAATCTAAAACAACAAAGACATACATAATAAAACTCACAGAGGCTGGTAAAAAGATTGCCAAGAAGGGGGTAAAATTTGAGGAAGAAATCTCACAAATCACCTCTAGAATAATAAAAGAAGGATCTTGGAAGAAGGCAAAGATCAGACCATATGATATACATGCGTTTGTACCAAGTGTTTACGGTGGTAAACAACATCCTTTGACATTTTTGATAGATAAAATAAGAAAAATATTCTTATCTATGGGTTTTACAGAAATAGAAGGCAATTTTGTAGAAAGCTGTTTTTGGAACATGGATGTACTGTTCATACCACAAGATCACCCGGCGAGGGACATGCAGGATACACTGTATTGTGAAAAACCCTTTAAGATTAAAATAAAAGACAAAAAACTTTTAGACAAGATATCAAACATTCATGAAACTGGTGGTGATACAGGCTCACTAGGCTGGCGGTATAGTTTTTCTAAAAAAGAATGTAAAAGGGTTTTACTGAGAACCCACACCACTGTAAACACTATTAGATACCTGTATGAGCATCCTGAGCCACCTAATAAGGTTTTCTCAATTGGAAGAGTGTTTAGAAGAGAAAACCTGGATTCCACTCATCTACCAGAGTTTTACCAGATAGAAGGAATAGTTCATGAGAAAGATGCTAATTTTAGACAACTAATTGGCCTGCTTAAAGAGTTTTATAGGAGGATGGGTTTTGAAAAAATCAGGTTCAGACCAGCCTATTTCCCGTATACTGAGCCAAGCATGGAGGTAGAGGTTTTCTGGAATGGTAAATGGATGGAGCTAGGTGGAAGCGGTATTTTTAGACCAGAGGTTACATTACCAGCTGGTGTAAAAGAACCAGTGCTTGCATGGGGTCTGGGATTAGAGAGACTTGCTATGCTAAAATTTGGGTTAAAAGACATAAGAAAGCTCTATATTGCTGATATAGAATGGTTAAAAAATGTTGGTTTTAAAATCTAAAGTTCATAATAGTACTCACCGATTTCTTTTTGCATCCTATCCATGTAGGAACCCAGTTTGTTCACCCTAGGTCTCAGGGTGTCTTCATCTCTTCTAAATGTTATATCAACATCTTTTAGAAAAATATTCATCCCCTTATGTAGGTCAAAGGGCCCCTGAGCCACACCATGCCTACCTGGTTCACCAGTGAAAACCATCAATGCATCACTCACCAGGTCTATAAAATAAACATCATGATCAACAATTAATGCTGATTTACCTAGTTTTTCTATGACTCTCCTTATGGTTCTAGATGCAGCCATTCTCTGTTCACTATCAAGATATGCAGATGGCTCGTCTATTAGATACAAATCAGCCTCTTTACTTAGGCATAATGCTATAGCTAGTCTCTGTAGTTCCCCACCTGATAGCTCTTTCACTTTTTTTTCTAGTAGGTGTTTTATTTTTAAAGGATTAAAGACTTCCTCTTTGAGAAAGGTTGATGTGAATATCTCCTGTGCATCCTGATACAATAGTTCTTTTACAGTGCTATCAAACTGTGGTGATATATATTGTGGCTTGTAACTGATTTTTATTTTCTTTTCAATCTTGCCAACTGTTGGCTCTATGACACTTGCTAGTATCTTTACAAACGTGGTTTTTCCTATTGAGTTTGGCCCCACTACACCTACTACCTCTCCCTTTCTAATAGTGTTTCCCTTTACTTCTAGTTTAAAACCATTGAACTCTTTTATAATATCTCCAAAGCTTATAATTGGCTCTAAATCCTGTCGTCTCCTAGGTGGATGTGCATGGAACTCTATTCCCTCGCTAAACTTTATGTTTTCTTCTTTTAGATAACCTGATAGATAAGTGTTTATAGCGTGTCTAACTCCCTTTGGATAGGCTACCACGCCATAGGCTCCCTCTTCGCCATACATCAAATGAACATTATCACATAGAAAATCAAGGACAGCTAGATCATGTTCCACTACCATTACTTTTTTTTCCTGTGAAAGTTCTCTTATCAGAACAGCTACTTTTAACCTCTGAAAGATATCTAGATATGAGGAGGGTTCATCAAAGAGATAGATATCTGCATCTTTTAAAAAGGTGGCAGCTATAGCAAGAAGTTGTAGTTCACCACCTGATATCTCATTTTTCTCAATATGTTTATCTAGAATCTTATACAGAGAAAACTTCTCTACAATCTCATCAAATCTGTCTCGCTCATCTGCTTTTTTTAATATATCCTTTATTCTCCCCTTTGTCACTTTTGGCAGCATATCTACATATTGTGGTTTTACAACGTTTCTTATACTATCGTCTGCTAGGTTTTTCATATGCTCATACAGTGCTGTTCCTTTGAAATACTCTAGAATATCATCCCAGTCTGGGGGTTTATCGAATCTACCAAGGTTTGGTTTTATATTGCCTGATAATATTTTTATCGCAGTTGTTTTGCCGATACCATTTTTACCTAGGATGCCAACGCAGGTTCCTTCTTTTGGAATAGGTAGTCTAAATAATCTGAAACCATTTTTGCTGAATTGATGTATGAGATCTGTTTCTAACTCTTGTGCTAGGCCAACTATTTTTATAGCTTCAAAAGGGCATTTATGCACGCATATGCCACAGCCTACGCATAGTTCTTCAGAGATTACTGGTTTGCCGTCTTCACCAATAACTATGGTTTCGTCTCCGCTTCTAACCCTGGGGCAATATTTTATACACTCCAAGGAACATTTTTTTGGTTGGCATCTATCTCTTAATAATACTGCTATTCTCATCTTTAACTTATTTTAGGAGATAAAAGGGGTTTTATTAAAATATTTTGGTACACATATTTTGTTTTTCGTAAATTTTATATAATTTAAAAATAACAACATTATTATATGAAATTAAAAATTGTACTTGTGATTTTATCAATTATAATACTATTGTTCTCATCTTCTTCACAGAGCCTACTTTATATTAACAAACTCGCAAAAGAGAAAACATTTGAGATTAAACCATTAGGTAATCCTGCAGTACCTAGCAATCTTCTTAATAACCCCCCTCTTGGAGACATATATAGGATAACCCGTGAGGATGAAATAGCAGTTTTAGGAAGATGGAACTATGATTATACTAAAGCTGTAAAAATCATACAAGATAATGGTAAGGAGTATATGGATTGGAAGGAACCACCTAATAGTGGGAATTTCTGGTATGGTGCTATAGATGCTGGTTATTTTGAAGAGGGAAAAAGCAACGAGATTGTTTTACTTAGAAATGATACAGAAAATATCTGGGTTGAGGTATGGAATCCTAGTAATAATGATAGTAAATGGTTCAAGGTAACAGGGAAGAAATGGGGATGTGATATAACCTGTGGAGATTTCAACGGCGATGGCATCGATGAGATAGCTATCCTTGCAGGCAACTGGTTTAGTGCAAAGTATATAAAAATAGTTGATAACAATGGAAACACAATAAAAGATTGGCAGCCTATCAACCCTGCAGGAGATCATGTTTCATATTATCGAATCGACGCAGGTGATGTAGATGGCGATGGTGTAGATGAGCTGGTAGCTTTAACCACTAATCGTATATATATAAAGGATAATGTGATATCAGGCAACCCATCTAATGATGTAAGTAAAAGTATTGATATAGATGGTAAATGTGTGGATGTCGCCTGTGGTAATCTAAACAATGATGAAAAAGATGAGATAGCTGTTTTAGGCTATGTTGGTAAATATCAGGATGATATAGAGATTTTAGATGTAAATGGAAACATATTGTCCAAATGGAAAAACCCGCCAGACAAGCTGGGATACAGTGCCATTGCCACAGGTGATCTTGATAGAGATGGTGATGATGAATTAGTTTTGATGTATCGTGGAACCTACCCAAGTTGTAAGGTGGAGATATGGGATCCATTGGACAATGATAACCCATATCCGCATAACACCTACAACATTGGATCAGATGAATACTTTGGATATGATATAGCCTGCGGAGATTTTGACAATGATAGTATCTTTGGTAAATACACTGGTAAATCAAAAACTGCTACCACAGATCCATATCCAGTTGTTGTAATGTACTGGCCACCATGTAAAAAAGGTGGAAACGATGATTTCTATGACACCTATTCAGCATATGCAGAGTTTAGAAGTTATAAAAAATCTGAGAGCAACTCTGTAGCAGTTGAGGCAACCTATGCTTTATCCTTCGAAGGTAAACTCCCTTTTCTTACCTCCAAGGTGGGTATAGAGATGAAAAATAAAATCGAGCACACTTATGAAAACTCCTATGAGATCACATATATGACTGGTTATAAGACAGCTGAGAAAAAGGATGTATATGTAATTACAGAGCGAACAACATATGAACAATATAAATACAAAATCATAAATGGGCCACAGAGCGGTAAAGATTTCGCTGTGGATATACCAGTAGATGTGGAGGTATGTAACTTTGTTTTGTCATATTATAATGAGAACCGAGGTAGAGCACCTGAGATAAAAGCAGAGCATGTCGCTGATGACCCAACAAGCTATACTTTCAAGAATAATACAGGTGCAGATAGCTCTTTGGAAACACATTGGATAGTAGCTGATCAAGGTAGAAAAGAATTCGAAATTGAAATCTCTGTTGATAAGCTAAATGAGTTTACCCTGGAGGAGGGTGTTTCTCTAACAGCTGGTATTTCATCAAGTGGTTTTGAATATAGTCAGACTATAGGCCTGTATAAATCCTCTACTCATTCTATCGAGGTAGGTAAAGAAACAGTATTCGGCGGAGGACTAGCAGCTTTAGATGAAAATATATGGAAAAAATGGACATACAAGTTTAAAATGTACATCAGAAGAGATCCTACTTATAAATATGTTATCATTGATTACTATGTTGATCCAAACAGCTTAGGCTGGGGTTATACTGGGGATACAGAACCACCTCAGATAAGCATTATAAAACCAAGGAATTACCTCTACATTTTTGATAGAGAGATCATGCCCTTGTCAGGTAGAGCCATCACTATAGGTGGTATAACTGTAGAATGCTCAGCATTTGATAATAAATCAGGCATAGATAAAGTAGAATTCTATGTAGATGAGAAACTTGTAAAAACTGTGAAAGGATCAAAAGAAATGTATAGTTGGAGATGGAATACTTTCTCTGTTGGTCTCCATAAACTAACTGTTAAAGCTTTTGACAAAGCTGAAAACTGCGCAGATTCAAGTATGAATGTTTTCACCTTAATAATATAATTCTAATATACTTCCACATTTTTATGATAACAACTTGACATCCATAAATCGATATTATTTTATAGAAGCTATAGATAACTGTTTTTTACCAATTGAATTATGTTTTAATAGATTTGACAGAGGTTGTTAGATATGATTACTGGAGATGAAAAAAAACCTATGGTGAATGTGGAAATACCAGGGGAAAAAGCACGGGAGACCATAGGAAGAGATAATAAGTGTATAGCGACATCTACAAAATGTTCGCCAATTGTTGCTGAGTATGGCAGAGGAGCAGTTATAGAGGATGTCGATGGAAACATTTTGTTAGATTTTGCATCCGGTGTCGGCACATTAAATATAGGGCATTGCCATCCAAGGATTGTAAACGCGGTTAAAAAACAAGTTGAGAAACTAATGCATTTCGCTGGGACTGATTTCTATTACAAGGTCCAGGTTGATCTAGCTGAAAAACTCTGTAAAATAACACCTGGAGATTTTGCTAAAAAAGTTTTTTATACAAATAGTGGGACAGAGTCTGTAGAGTGTGCATTAAAAATTGCAAAATGGCAAAAACAAAGGCATCAGTTTATTGCATTTATTGGCGCCTTTCATGGAAGAACTCTTGGTTCCCTATCTTTAACTGCAAGTAAACCAGTACACAGAGAAAGATTCTTCCCTACAATGCCTGGTGTGACACATGTACCATATGCATATTGTTATAGATGCCCATATAATCTATCCTATCCTGATTGTGATATATGGTGTGCAAAAGCTATTGAAGAATTATATTTCGAAAGATTTATTCCACCAAGTGAGGTCGCAGCACTTTTTGTAGAACCAGTACAAGGC
>QMST01000019.1 GCA_003649745.1 Thermoplasmata archaeon
ATTATTAAACAGGTGAACTGCCAGAATGCCCTCGAACGATTAAAAAAGACAAAGATGTAAAACATTAAGAAAGCTTACGAATGATTGAAAGATAGAATCAGAACTAATAATGGCAAACGCACATTTTTTAGACCACCAAACGCTCTTCCTCCATGATTGCATATAACGTTTTGCGGATAAAAGAAGTTGCCGAAGACAATTTTAGGAAATCTCTGATTTCCCTTTTATCCGCTGTTATATGACCCAAAGGGAAAGGTTTGTGAAGCAACCGCAGAGTTCTGAACCTTGCTAGTCAAGTTAGTTCTTAAAGATTGCTTTTTCATTGTTTTTAGCCTGCCAAAAGGTTAACTAGCAAAACACATAATACTCCCACAATATAAGGCTAATAACGCCTATTTTCAAATTTTCTTTTATTTACGCTGCCGGAATCAATTCCTCTACTGAGATATACGTCATAAAACCGCTGCAAGTGCAAGTGATGCTCCTAATAAACTTAATGACGCCTCTTTTAAAAATATTTGCTAACTATATTTTTTGTTTTCACAAAATCAGTCAATGTGTGTTGTTTTTGGGTAACAAATGAATTTATAGAAAGATTTATATGTTTATAAACTAATAATAATGTTGGGATTACCATGAAAATGATGTGGAAAAAGAATATTGTTGTATTCGGAGCTGTGACCATTGCATTGCTATTAGTTTCCTCTGCAACTGCTGTACCTCAAGTACACAGTACACCAGTAATGAAAACCATAAAAAAAGTAGAACAAACAAAAACCATGATTGACACCAGCATATACGATCTTATATCTCAGGTTCAAAATCTTTTAAAAAATAAAAAAATCAAAGCAATATTCTCACAATATCAATCTTTACTGAAACAGAAATTTAGCAAGGAATTCATCGAAGCGTTACGAGAAAAAATTAAACACATCTTCAACAATGAACAATTTAATAATGCTATCTTACAGGCTCACTCCTATCTAGAAAAAAAATATGGGAAAATAATTGATATTGATTCATTGAAAGAAAAAATCAAGTCATTATTGTCATCAGATGATCCTGAACCTACATTTATCATTGGCGGTTTAATCGCGATTTATTATCTTATAGGGCTCATTTATGTTTTTTTAAAGATATATGAGTGTCCCATTCCTATACCAGGTAAACTTTATGTTGCTGTTCTCATTGCTTTATTAACGGCGTGGGGTTGGCCCCTCTGGATTATTCTTGATCCTCTTTTACTCAATTAAAATTATTTATTACTTTTTTAACTCTCTACCCTGGAACAGCAAAAAACTAACTAACTTATTATCAGTGATTTTGTTACTTATCTTTATTATTTAAAAAATAAAAAAATCCTGACCTGTTAAAAGCAATGCAACAGAAATATCCCCTTGTATCATCTAAGCTAAGAAAAATAAAATCCAAAATAATTTAAACTATCTAGTATATTTCGTTATCCCGTTGATGGGGAAATGGTAAATTATATTATAGTAACTGGTGGAGTTATTTCTGGTCTTGGAAAGGGTATAACAACAGCTTCTATTGGTAAACTTCTGCAGCTACATGGGTACAGGGTTACAGCGATGAAAATTGATCCATACATAAACTATGATGCTGGTACTCTCAGACCAACAGAGCATGGCGAAGTATGGGTAACAGAGGATGGAGGGGAAATAGACCAGGATCTTGGGCATTACGAGCGTTTTTTGGATATAAACATACCAAAGTATCATAACATCACAACTGGCCAAGTATATAGTGCTGTTATAGAGAAAGAAAGAAAAGGAAAATACCTTGGTAAAACAGTTCAACCTATACCTCATGTAACAGATGAGATTAAAAAAAGAATTAGGAGACCTGCGGAGGAATCTAAGCTTGATTTTATAATCATTGAGATAGGTGGAACAGTTGGAGACTATGAAAATGTTCTATTTCTCGAAGCAGTGAGACAGATGAAATTAGAAGGAGACAACATGCTATATGTTCATGTAACCTATGTGCCCACGATTGAAACACTTGGTGAGCAGAAAACAAAACCCACGCAACATTCTGTTAAGGCACTGAGAGAAATAGGGATACAACCTGATTTTATAATAGCTAGATCAGAAAAACCTGTTGATGATGTTAGAAGGAGCAAGATTGCATTGTTTTGTAATGTTAAAGAGGAAGACGTAATATCAAACCCTGACATAGACAACATATACGAGTTACCACTTGTGTTTGAAAAACAAAATCTCTGCGAGAAGATATTAAACAAGTTGAACCTTAGAAAAAAGAAAAACAATCTGCCTGAGTGGGAGAAGTTTATAAAAGAGGTTAAGAAAATAAAGAAAAAAGTTAAAATTGGCATAGTTGGAAAATATTTTGACATAGGCGCTTTTAAACTGTTTGATTCTTATATTTCTGTTATAGAGGCTGTGAAACATGCAGCTTGGCATAACAAGGTCAAACCAGATATAAAATGGATTGATTCAAAAACATTTGAAAAACACCCAGAGAAAATATCAATGTTAAAAGAGCTTGATGGAATTATTGTACCCGGTGGTTTTGGCCTCTCAGGTATAGAGGGGAAGATAGCAACTATTAAATATGCTAGAGAAAACAACATCCCCTACCTGGGTTTATGTCTGGGTATGCAACTCGCTGTAGTGGAATATGCCAGAAACGTCTGCGGCCTGGAAGGTGCAAATTCAGCAGAGATAGATAAAAACACTCCTTATCCAGTAATAGATTTTATACCAGAGCAGATAAAGTTTATCAGAGAGTCTAGATATGGGGCAACCATGAGACTGGGTGCATATCCAGCTGTGCTAAAAGAGGGTACTCTAGTAAGAAAACTTTATGGTAAAAAAACTGTTTATGAAAGGCATCGACACAGATACGAGGTTAATCCAAAATATGTGGATTTACTTGAGAAAAATGGCATCGTGTTCTCTGGCAAATCCCCGGATAAAGTATTAATGGAGTTTATGGAGCTGCCAAACCACAGGTTTTTTGTTGCCACCCAGGCGCATCCAGAGTTTAAATCGAGACCCATGAAACCATCTCCACCTTTTGACGGGTTAATCAAAGCATCAATTAAAAAGTAGTAAACCATTTAAAGAGCCAATATTATTCAAATCAACTTTAACTTGTAGGAATAAGAGAATATGAATGAGGATTGGAGCAGTTTTGAACCAATAGATGAGAATGAAAAAGTTATAACCAACCTAGATATCGAGTTAATAAAAAGTGAGATAGGCAAGAAATTTTCATTTTACGATTTCAAGGTACAGCCAAATATTGTAGCGTTTTTCTGTAGAGTTGACCCAGAGACCCTGGATGAAGATTTTGATTCTCTGAGAATTTCTCTATTAGAAAAAGGGTATATACCAATGATAAGATACGAGCAAGGAGAGCATATAATATATGTTATACCTAAACCAAAGGCAAAAATTAGATCAAAATGGGTGAACCTTATATTATTTCTATCCACGGTTTTTACAACCATACTAGCAGGATCTATGCTTTTCACATCTAACCAACAGTTTGATTGGTCACAAATATTCACACTTAGAAACTTGTTAAATGGATGGTTTTTTTTCTCATTGCCGCTGATGTCCATACTTGGCATCCATGAGCTTGGCCACTATTTTGCATCAAAAAAACACAGAGTCAAAACCTCTCTACCATATTTTATACCCTTCCCGCCAAACCCGTTTCTACCACTGGGAACAATGGGTGCTGTTATTTCTACCAAGGAGCCTATACCAGATAGAAAAGCATTACTCGACATAGGTGTAGCAGGACCAATCTGTGGTTTTATAGTAGCAGTGCCGGTTTTGATACTGGGTTTGATGATGTCAAACATTGTAGCTATATCCGAAATACCAAAAGAATCCGTCACACTAGGTGAGCCACTCCTTGTGACTATTTTGATAAAAATCATGTTTAACCTACCACATGGTTACACTATAAACCTGCATCCTACTGCTTTTGCAGGCTGGGTGGGTCTCCTAGTGACAGCTATCAATTTGCTACCTGCCGGACAACTGGATGGGGGTCACATAGCCAGGGCGATATTAAAAGAAAAACACAAATACGCTAGTTGGGGTGCCATGATTGGATTACTAGGTTTGGGGTTGGTAGCTACCAATTGGTTATTCTTTGCAATTCTAATATTATTCCTGATAGGTGTGCAACACCCCCCTCCGCTTAATGAGTTAACATATTTAGATGTCAAAAGAAAACTGTTAGCACTTGCGGCCTTAGCAATTTTTATACTAAGCTTCGTACCTATAATAATAACATCATGAGTTTTATTCATGCATCTCGTCTAGAAAATACACCATATTTAATAGAGAAAAATTTATAAATAAATATTTATATGATATATCTATGCATCGAAGAAATGTTGTTTTTATCGCTATGCTGATGATTTCAACAAGTTTTTTACCAATTATAAACAGTCAAATTATAAAAACTGAAAGGATAAGAAAAAACCCTCAGCATGATATACAAACAGTAGATTTTGTTCTACGTCAATACACTAGCAAGGGAGTGACAGAGATCAAAAAGAAAATCCCTCTAAGTCTAGCTTGGGAAATATCATCAAAACTTAAGAGAGCAGAAAACATCAGAGAGAAGCTGAGTTTGCTCAAAAAATATGGTTTGATATCTAAAATTCCATCTCTAGAAGAAATGAGGGTGGAGGCTAACAAGGTCGCGGAAAAATATAACCTTCTAAATGAGAAAGTGATAGATAGAATAAAATCTCTAAACACCATGGCTAGGATAAAAATATGTATTTCACGTATGGTGAGCGTAGAGGGGATGTCAGTTGTGGGCTTTTTCCCAGTTGGTTTATCTGCTATAACAGGTTTTATAAATGGCATCCTTTTCCTAATAGAGCTCATGCATGATTTACCATTTATGCTGATTCCATCTGCTGATCTTCTAGTTTACATGGTCACTGGCGAAAGCTCCTCTCCAAAACTTGCAGATGGACACATGGATGTTGACATAGGCCTATTAACACCTGGATTGAGATACTATGAGGGCGGACCAGGATCATGGTTCCTTGCAATTGGTTTCATTGGCCTAGCCTTCTACTGGGGTATACCACCTGGTTTTTCATCACTAGAAGCAGATATGATGGGCTATGTTCCAATTGGGATAGCATATCTAACACCTTGGTAAACAATTTTTAGTAAAACATTAATACTCCGTGTAATATCCATTTATTTGAAATACTTAAAAAGGGCATGTACTAATATGAAAACCTATCTAAAAATCTATTTCAACAGTGAGGGTTCCTCACCATCTGAGATCAAAAGCCAACTGCTAAACATGGGTTTTAAAGCAACTAAGGGCAACTATGATTTTGTATATGACTGGGGAGAAAAAAGTGCGGACATAGAAGATCTGATATGGTTTGCAGATAGGGTCCATACCGCGCTAAAAGAACACAAAGTTTTTTTCACACTAGAGACAATATAAAAAATTATTTCATCTTTTTTATTTTTTCAATTGTACCACTTAAAATACCCATGAGTGTATGATACTCCCATTTTGATGGCATGGCTCTACCAAGTATTCTGCGCAACATTATCATAGTATTTTTTCTTTTATGCTCTGGATACTCTATCTCATCTAATAGTAATGAGAGAAACTCAAAGAGTTTTTCCTTTTCCACATGGTTTAATCTCCTACCAGTTTTCAAAGAGGGAGGTTTTAAAGAAAGATAAAGATTGTACAAGGTTATACAAACTGCATGAGAAAGATTCAAAGAAGGATATTTTTCACTGGTTGGGATTTTAACAAGTAAATCACATTTTTCAATCTCGCTATTGTAAAGCCCGAAATCCTCTCTACCAAAAATCAGACCTATTCTCCCATCTACCTCTAGAATCTTTTTTGAAAAATCCTCAACAAGGATAGCCTTTCTCAAATGTTTCTTCTCACTATCTGTGGCAACAGAAGAAGTTGCAACGAGAAAATCAAGATCTTTAATTGCTTTTTCAAAGGAATCAAAGATTTTTGCATTCTCAATTATAGAGGAAGCATGCATAGCCCTTGAAAAACAATCCTTATCTAATTCACAAGGATTCACCAGGTAAAGATTAGAAAAATCAAAATTCATCATAACTCTAGCAACAGCACCTACATTACCACTATATTTAGGCTCAACTAATACAACAAAAAACTCTCTTGCTATTAAAACCAACCCCCTAGAATATAATTTTTTTTATTTTATTTTTAACTCTCTTTTCTTTTCCTCTAACATTTTCTTATACTTGCTTTGCAAATATTTTACAGCGTCTTCAACCTCAAGATGTTTCTTAATAAACTCTGATCTTTTATCGGTTTTAAGCTCCTCAAGAACAAACTTTTTCTTTCTATAAAAATCAAAAATATACCATATGCTTATACCTAACAGTAGTATCCCAATGCCAAACAGCCAATAGTTGTAACCACTAATTAAATAAATCAGATCAGTAAACCCATCCAGTTTTAAACTATTAAACCATATCCATATAACACCCATTATCACCAAAAATATGCCAATAACTAGTATCACAACGTTTATTGGTAAAATATACTCTCTAAATATCCTTTTTTTCATCCTTTTCCTCTCCAGATTTACATATTTTATACAACAGGTATTATTTACCTTTTATCATTTTTCACAGAAATATTTTTAAATAAAAGAATCACTTTCTATTTGAAGGACAGGGGAATTGGGTTGAGAAAAAATTTGATTTTCCTGATTGATATAATTGTAATAATAGTGGCAATCTTATCTTTTTTTGGAGAGGGTACCATTGTATCAAAAATTCCAACTTCAGAAAGGGTACATGATAACTTTGTAGACAATTACAAAATATGTTTTAACTGCCATGTTAATATAAGTGGATATGGACATTTTTCAACATTATTTTTTGTAAATGTGATCGAGGGCAGATGTTATGCATCATGGATGTACATGTGGCTTTCTAACGCAAGTATAACAATTAAAAATTGGCATTATAATGGAAAATGCAACATTCATCTTATTGGATATCATGGAGGTTTCATAGAGAACAGAACAACGCATTTTTTAACTCTTAATGGAAAAGCAATATTTTGTCTAGTGAGAGAAAAATAACAGAGGAAATATTAAACTGATAATTTTTTATTCTTCTTTGTATGTATCTTTAGTATGTCTTAGCTAGTCTAACCCAGTTCTTCGCTGGTTTTTTACAAACTGGGCATGTTTTATCACATTGATTTTGTTCAATTGGTATACCCAATGTTTTAACATCAAGTATTTCCTCCATTTTCAAGGTGCAATCATTGTTTCCACACCAAGGTAATTCTATTATCCCTGTAAACTCTTTGGCTTTATCAATGTCCTCAAATTTTTTAATGCTTTTATCTAATAAATCTTTTGCAATCTTGTACATATTGCTACTGATTGAGTCTAAAATATTTGGTATCTCTTCAACAAGGGTTTTTTTATCAACTTTTATTTTTTCAAAGTTGTCTCTTCTTACAACCATAACCTGTTTGTTTTCTATTTCCTTGGGTCCAATTTCTATTCTTAGCGGCACACCTTTTAACTCCCAATCATAGTATTTATTCCCTGGTGTAATGTCACGTAGATCCACTTGTGCTCTTATGTTTGCATTCTTCAGTATTTTTTCAACTTTTTTACACTCGTTTTTAATTATTTCTTCTTTTCCTTTGAAGATAATGGGTATTATTATAACCTGTATTGGCGTGATAGATGGTGGTAGTATTAGGCCTCTATCGTCACCATGTATTCCAACTATTGCCCCAAGTATTCGTTCGCTCATGCCATAGGTTGTTTG
>QMST01000020.1 GCA_003649745.1 Thermoplasmata archaeon
TCCCCTAGCTAATACAATAAACATTACATCAATTTTTATTAACATTCATAGTAAAAAATTAGAACCCCCCCTCTAACAACCATTCTAAGATATATCTAGTCTCAATTAAATCACCATGGGATAGCTACTGGAAAAATGCTAAAAAAACCAATACGATATAGGTTTATCAAGTGAAACCACCTAATAAAAACGCGATTAAGCCAATGAACATCGCCAACAAAGTGATTTTTCTATAGATATTTATATTCTGCTCTTTCTTTAGAGAAAGATCTACAACAACATAAACAAATAGTATATCAGCTAGCAAAACAGTACATAGGTAGAGATAATTATGATAGTATGATTTGTCAACTAGGAGTACAAAGGGTATTATGCTTATAGCAACTGCGGATAAATAAAAAACATTGATGATAAAAACTGAGCTTTTCAACCCTATATATATGGGTAAGGATTTAACACCTTTTTTCCTATCACCTCTATAGTCCATTATATCTTTCATTATTTCTCTACCAGATCCACTTAGAAAAGCAATTGCAGCTATAATGTAAACAATAACAGGGATATGGGTGGAGATCACTGTTCCACCAAAGATAAAAGGGATAGCCATTGTGTAAGATATATAAAAATTACCAATGAGTTTAACCTTTTTCATTTTGATATCATAGGCTATTGCTAAAAAACCTGTGAACAAGGCAATGAGAAAACAGATGGTGTTTACAAAGAATGAAAACAGTAAACCCAGTGGGAACATGGTGGAAAAAAAGATGAGAGCATGTTTTGGTTTTAAATCACCTCTGACAAGTGGTCTATCCATTCGTTTGTTTTCCTTGTCTATTTCGAAGTCAAAGTAGTCATTTAATGCAAAGGTGGCAGCCTCGAGAAATATAGGGGTGAGACAGGCATAAATTAGTTTTTCTATTGGTAGAAAACCCTTGCCAGCTATTAGAGCACCTATGAACACGGCAATGGCAAGCATAAAACCATGTTCTAACCTGAGTAGATCCCATGTAGCTTTTATTAGAGTTTTTTTTCTCCTCACTTGTTATCTACCGAGAGAGATATCTTTCGATTATAAAATAAATCTTTTCAAAAAACAAATAATGGTGGAGGAAGGAAGCTTTTATTGGCAATGGGTTTGACCATCCACTTAAAACTCCATGGGTATCCTTCGCTCTAACCTTTATACTGTATTCTCCTTTTTTCTCCCATTTATGAGTCGCTGTGACAGTTTCTCCGTTGTTGTATGGTCCTAGCCATCCACTGTTTGTTCCGTCTCCCCAGTCGAAGTAGTAGTAGATTTGATCCCCATCAGGATCAGTAGTTGAAGTAGTATAAGAGTATGTTTTTCCTATTTTTATTCTGTCTGGACCAGTTGGTGTCAATGGTTTATTTGGTTTTTGTGACGATGAGCGGATAGAGAGAGTAGGGTCTCCAAACGGCTGCCATTCCATTATGGTTTTATAATCAAGTGTGTCATTGCTCCCAGCTTTTTCATTTATATACCTCCGTAATGCGTTTCCCCATAGCTCGCCAAAATATCTAGAGTGATCAAAGGCATAGGCCCGGAAAGAGTTCTGCTCCATCAGACCAACAAGACCATAGGTCACATATCTCCCTGTATAGATCCATCCTAACCCAGTGTTGCCAAGGCTTGCTATTCCACCACCATTTCCATTAGATACAAAGCTCCATCCAAGACAATTTTCTTTCTCATCAAACTTGCTACATGAACAGGCACTAATCACAACTATAGGAAGTTTTTCACCATTTGAAAGAGAATTCACATTATTAACCCTGTATCCACCTGTTGGAATCCATGTATTCTCCTTGTTGTGTGGATGAGTAGCCCAAACAGATGGGTTTCCATGACCAGAGAAATCAGCAAATCCAGCTCCCTCCTCAAAGGCAGAAGCTATGTTAGAAGCATAATATACTTTCCCATTTGAAGCCCAAATCTCTAAACCCATGAAACCATCCATGGTTTTTAGGATAGCCTGGTTTGCATATTCACCCTCATCTATATTATCATTGTCACCTGGTGCTGTGTCACCACCACATAATATGATATTGCTAAACCAGTTTTGAGTGTAAGCCTTGTTGTTCTCATAATTAATTATCTTATCTACAACCTCCTTAACCTCCTCCTCATTAGTACAAGCTAGTCTACCAAGATAAACATCTGGGTAGAGATCCATCCTATCAAAATTACCATTGTAGTTAAACTCTGCAAAAACACTATTATTGTTTGTATCCCAACTGGAGAAATTACCATTTCCATCATAGATATCAGCGAAATATAGATCACTTACAAAGTTGGTTTCATAGTCATCATTCACATAAACATATCTCACAGGTATCTCTTTTGCACTGCCCACTAGCAGAACAAATTTAATACCAAAATTATCAATTGCATCCTTGATATAATATTTCAAATCCTCCGCTCTATCCCGCCCCTGGTGTGGTATATCCTCTAGACTAACCAGTTTTGTTTTAACACCCATGGAATTCTTATGATCCACCAAGGGTTGTAAATCATCAGAAAAACAGGATGGAGAAACAATTAACAAATCATATCCCCCATTAGAAAAAGATTTTCCAGGTAGCTGATACTCGATTTCAACCCTTGCCCCGCTAACAAACTCTACAATATTATCAGATAACTCTCTAACTGGGTAAAACCTTAGACTTAAGAACACTTTTCTCTCTAAACCTTCTAAACCACATCCTTTATAATATTCAAACCATTTCGAAGGAAAAGGCAACCTCTTCTTTTCTTTGAAAACATTTTTGGAAACAGTTTTCTTTTTTTCAACAATCTTACCTGCAATCACAGGATATTGAGCATTCTCTATCTCCCCATCTACCTTAATTTTTTCTATTTTATCTGCTACACATTTGATTTTTTTAATTTTTGTCCCAGATGGAAATGCAAATGTCTTAGTAAACATTGGAAGAACAGGCAGACCAGGTTTTAAAACAAAAGAGTCAGTCCCAGAGAGGGATATGTAAACAGTGTTAGAGTTTTTAATGAAAACAGGTTGTGGAAAAACTATTTGATCAGTTATCCTCTGGTTTTTTGCACCTTTTACATTCACAAACAGTATAGTAAATACTAGTATGAGGCAGAGAAAAAAAGTTGTAATCTTGTGTTTTTTTCTCAAAATTACCTCCCATTATCAACTAAGGAGAGAAAGGCTATTTAAATGTTTGCCTCAAATTATGGAAAGAGGGATAGTGTTTATCTAAAGAATATGTTTTTGAACCAGTTCCAGAAGAACATAAACGGGTTATTCAAACCCTTGTTTTTCGGAGTCACCAGTGAAACATCTATGTATGCGTAATCATTTGGATCATCAGTATCAACTATTTTTATTTTCCCAGAGAAAGCCTGGTTTTTCTCATTTGGCGCCTTCACTGTAACCTTGATCTCTATCTTACCATCTTCTGGTTTAAGGTTTTTTCCACTTTTTGGGTTAAACGTCCATTCACCCCAGTTTGGCCAGCTTTCTATCTTCCAGTTGAGATTGTTTTCACACCAGCCATAGGGATCTGTCTCTCCAGCGTTTTCAACATATATTGATCCATGAACTGTATCACCTGGTTTTATCTGATCCCATCTCAGATTTCCATATGCTTCTAGATCTGGTTTGGGCGGCTCATATGTATCTGTGACCTCAAACAGTATTTTGGCATCATCATCATCTGTATTAGTGCTACCATCAAACTCACCATTTGCCACCAGCCATTTACCTTCTTTCTCTGTTTTATCACTACCAGATAGAAACTTGTTGTTTATCATATCATATGTTGCCACAAATGTTTTCCTATCTGAACTGCTACTTATATCTGCCACATCATTAGGTGACAAAAGATCATAATCCATCAATCTAATCTTTAACTGCACCCGTGGCTCATAAGCGTTAAGGGAATGCATCTTGTTAACCAACCAGTTATCCTCTGAGTTCCAAATGAAAATGTACCAGAATAAGAATTTCTGATTATGCCCATTTTGATTCTGCACCATCTCCTCTTTACCATCAGATATCGCGCTGATTCTGTAAAACCACTCCGGTTTACCATTCAATGGATCTATAGGATCGATTTTGTCTACCTCATGTATTTTTATATTTATCTTTGGAATCATGGTAGAGTTTTGATCATCAAATGATGCATCAACACGCCCATAACCATAATATATATCCTTACCAGGATCTCCTAAATCATCTGCTGTTCTCCTGAGAAGATCCCTAATCTCCTGATTTGTATAATCAGGATGTAATGACTTGGCAAGAGCAGCTACACCTGCAACATGAGGAGTCGCCATACTTGTTCCACTGTAAAACTCATAATTATCACCAGGTACTGATGACACAATTGCCTCCCCAGGCGCCACTAATTCTAGCCTACTACCATAATTACTCCAACTGCATCTCTTACTATCAGAATCTATAGCACCAACAGCTATAACAGTATCATAACCAGCCGGATATGAAACCTCAGATGCACCATCATTACCTGCAGCAGCAACAAGCAAAACCCCCTTATTCCATGCATAATTACATGCATCCTCCTCTACATTACTAGATGGACCACCCAGGCTCATACTTATAATATCGGCACCATGATCTGCAGCATGGATAATACCATCAGCCACATCTGATGCAGATCCATACCCATCTGAATCTAACACCTTTTCAGCCATTATACTAACCTGAGCGACACCAGCTATTCCCTTATTATTATTCATAACACCAGCTGCTATTCCAGCACAATGCGTACCATGTCCGTTATCATCCTTTGGATCGTCATCATCATTAACAAAATCATAACCACCCTGCACATAGTTCGCTGCTATATCCTCATGGGTATAATCAACACCTGTATCCACAATAGCAATTTTTACACTTTTACTACCCTTAGTCTTATCCCATGCCTTAGGACATTTTATCATCATTGGACCCCATTGTTGATCCCAATAAGGATCATTAGGTGTAAAACAAGCATGAATTTTCCAATCAGGCTCCGCATATCTTATACCAGGTTTATTCTTTATACTCTCAATAAAGGACAACTCATCTCCATCTTTAACTTTAACCACAGCGAAACCAATTTTTTCGTTCTTAGAAATAATATCTTTTTCAAAATTATACCTCTTAGCAATATGTTCTATACCCATGGTTTTTTTGAAACCAACGATTACCCTTCCATTAACGAACTCAGGCATGTTACTCGTGGATTTAAACAAAGACGAGCTTCCTTCCAAGTTTTTTACATTTCTTATCTTTATTCCTGCAGCACCTATGCTACCAATTAACAGCCCAATAACCATCATGGTTAGTAAAATCTTCTTTGTCATTTTATCCCTCTCTTTTTATAACTTCAAATTATAAATTATGTTATAATATATAAATTTTTTTAAATATTTGTTTAATACATTAAAATAATATTCCCTCATTTTATAAACCTTTATTTAGCACAATTGTACAACAAAATATTTATAAAAAAAGTAAGAAAATAATATACAGTTATGGATAAAATCAAATTATTAAACAACAAAAATATAAAAATAGTAGCAGTTTTAGTAGCAGCAACTATTGTAATATCAGGACTATATGCTTTATTCCTCCCAAAACACAATTATCTAGAAGAAAAAAATAAAGGAAAAAAAGAGAAAACATCTGATAACAGAATAAGCCCTCTAACTGATCAAGCCCTATTTTTCGAGATCAAAAGAATAAGAAGAAGAGGACTAGAGGAGGAAATGAGAAAATTCGGCCGTAACCTACCAAAACCAAACCCATATTACGTTGTACTTAACATAGATGGGACAGAATATGATGGTAGTAAAATAGAATCAGCTCAGGGAAGTGGATCTGGAACAATAGCAGATTGGGATACTGGATACGGCTATGGTAAGATTATAAAAGATGCTGAGGAGGAACAAGAAATATCAGAGATAACTTTTAAAATTATGGAAATTCAAAGTAAGGGTATACTATTTTTTAAAAGAAATGTTCCTATGGAGCTGGAGAGTTTACATTTAACATATGATTACAGAACAGGTAGATGGGAGGGAGATGATTATTTCAATGATAGTGATGGTTATGGTCACTACTTTGGAGAAAACTGTGAGATCTGGTTTGATATACATCAGACGGATTATGATGAGGATGAAATACCCTATTGGGCAGAAGTTAACATATTGGGCACAGATCCCAAAGTTGATGATTCTAAGCTAGATCCTGATAATGATGGTGTACCAACATCCTGGGAATGGAAATGGGGTTATGACCCATTTTCACCAGAAAACCATACACAATTAGATCCAGATGTCGATGGTCTCTCCAATGTTGTGGAGTACAAGCTCGAGAAATGGCTTACAAATCCATTTTATAAAGATATTTTCATAGAAGTTGACGGTATGAAAGGCAGTGGCAAAAGAAAAGATCTCCCATATTATATGTTTCCCGAAGAGTCACAGGAAATGCTTATGGATAAGTTTGCGAGACATGCGATAACTGTACATATTGATGATGGTTGCATGGGCGGTGGAGGAGAACTCCTCCCATTTGTTGAATCAATATCACAAGAGTCGGGAATGATGCAAAAATTCTACAAATATCATTTCGCTGATGATAGAAAAGGAATATTCCATTATGCCGTGATAGCATATGCAAGTGGTTTCTGTCATCCACAAAGCTATGGAAATAGATATGATACTTTCACCATCTCTGGTTCAAAAGAGGTTTTTTCACGAGTGTTTATGCCCTACCCAAGATACAGGTTTAACCCAAGAACATTCTACATTTGGATGGCTAGCTTGTTTATGCATGAGCTTGGACATTCACTTGGCCTCATGCCTGCTCCATGGTATTGCGGAGGGATAGACAATATTTCTATGGTACCAGGAAGATTACCAGATAATATGAGTTTTATAGAAAAAATGAAAGCTAGGAATCATGCAATAGAATACTGGGCAAATTATGTCAGTTGTATGAACTATGGTAACAGCGGTGGACCATTGAAAGGTATATTAAAACCATCATATGCATGGATGGTGTTAGATTACTCTGATGGTACTCATGGAGAACATGATTATAATGATTGGGCTCATATAGATCTTACTTATTTCCAAAAATCTGCACCTTTCGTAGAAGATTCATTTGTAAGCTAATAAATACTTTAAGAAAATGAAAATATTTTTATAAAGAGATACTCATATTAATATCTGTAGTTGGGATGAATTCAAGAGAACATTTTAAACCATTTATACCCCCGGAGAAAGATATACCAGAGCTAACAGTTAGAGCTGTATTAACCGGTGTTTTTCTTGCAATTGTATTAGGCGCAGCTAATGCCTATCTCGGCCTGTATGCTGGCATGACTGTCTCAGCAATTATACCAGGAGCAGTTATGGCACTGGCTCTCCTTAGACCCTTCAGGGGAACAATTCTAGAGGTAAACATCGCCACCATGGGTGCATCGGCTGGCGAATGCATAGCAGCTGGTGCTATTTTCACAATACCTGCTCTTGTTATTTTAAAAGTATGGACAGAGATAAACTACCTGCAGACAACATTTATAGCATTACTAGGGGGAATCCTTGGTGTACTATGGATGGTACCTCTTAGAAAAGCACTTGTGGTAAAAACAGATCTACCATTTCCAGAAGGAATAGCAGTAGCAGCTGTTCTAACATCCACTGTTGGCGGGGAGAAGATCTCGAAAACCAGAGAAGGATCAAATGCAATATGGCTTCTCATAGGTGCAATAATAGCAGCGTTGTATAAGTTTGGAGAGGTGGCATTGAAAATATTCAGTGGAA
>QMST01000021.1 GCA_003649745.1 Thermoplasmata archaeon
ATCGGGTAGATACTCTTTTGGTGGAACAATTTTTATATTCATTCCAACACTGGTACATCCTAGCAGGTAAGAATGAGCCATATTGTTATCACCGTCTCCAATGTAAACAAAATTTAGTCCAGCCAACCTGTTTTTATACTCTTTAACAGTCATGAGATCCGCGATCACCTGGCAAGGATGTTCTTCATCATCTAAACCACTGATAACTGGCACGGTTGCATACTTGGCGAGCTCCTGCATAGCTTTATGGCTTTTTGCACGGTACATTATCAAATCAACATATCTAGATAGAACCCTTGCCGTGTCCTCTATGGTTTCCCCTCTACCCAGTTGTATATCATTTGGATTTAGGAAAATCGCATGTCCTCCAAGTAATGTCATCGCAGTCTCGAAGGATACCCTGGTTCTTGTGCTGGGTTTTTCAAAAATCATTGCAAGTGTTTTTCCCCTGAGATAGTTTTCTAGTGATTCTCCATTTTTTGCTCTTCTTTTTAGTTTTATTGCAAAGTCTATTATTTCCTCAATCTCATCTTTGACATCTAAAATTGAAATCAAATCTTTTTTCATAGCAAAACTGGAATGTGAACTGCATGCTTTAAATCTTATCCTTTATTAGAAAAACATAAATCATGAAACTATATTTCTAATGCAATATGGGTGTTAACATAGGGGATCTTCTGATAAAAGAGGAATGTTCTCTCAAAGATTTTTCAAACAAGGTTATCGCCGTAGATGCATATAATACAATACATCAGTTTTTATCTATAATCAGGCAGCGTGATGGCACACCTTTAAAAGATAGCAAGGGGCGTATCACCTCGCATTTATCAGGATTGCTTTATAGAACTGCAAACCTGGTTGAGGCAGGGATTAGACCTGTTTATGTTTTTGATGGAGAACCTCATCCACTTAAAGCGAAAACTCTGGAGAATAGAAAAGAAATCAAAGAAATCGCAGAAAAAGAATGGCAAAAAGCTTTGGAGGAGGGGGATTTAGAAAAAGCTAAAAGCATGGCTCAGAGAACATCTAGGATCACAGATGAGATAATAGAGCAGAGTAAGAAACTACTAGATGCACTAGGGATACCCTGGGTGCAAGCACCTGGCGAGGGAGAGGCACAAGCATGCCATATGGTTAGAAAAGGTGATGCATATGCAGTTGCATCCCAGGATTTTGATGCACTATTATTTGGTGGAAACATACTAGTGAGAAACCTAGCTGTTACAGGAAGGAGAAAACTACCAGGAAGGCAAGCCTATGTTAAAGTATCACCAGAGCTAATAAGACTCGATGTAAACCTCAAAAAACTAGGGATAACACATAAACAACTCGTGGACATGGCTATTCTCATAGGAACCGATTTCAACGATGGAATAAAAGGGATTGGTCCTAAAAAAAGCTATGAGCTGATCAAAAGAGCAGGAAACGTGGAAAACATCCTTGAAATCATAGGAAAAAAAGATGCTATAAGCAAGGAAATCATAGACGAGGTAAGAAATATTTTCCTAAAACCCAAGGTAGTAGATAATTATAAAATAGAATGGCATCCCCTAGATAGAGACACAGTAATTGGTTTATTATGTGATGAGCATCAGTTTTCAAGAGAGAGAGTTAAAGGAGCATTAGAAAAATTTTCCATACTCGAAAGTTTGAGCAAACAAAAAAATCTCTTTGAATTTTAAAAACAACTTTATTTCGTCAACAGCTCTTCTCCATTTCCTCTTCACATCAAACAGTTCTTTACATCTCTTGTACCATTTTCTCACTGACTCATGAGAGAAATTTTCAAGTAAATCCAATATTCTCCTAGTTTTTCTATAGGATAAGCGGAGTTAATGGAACTACATGCAGCAATTTTCACTTAAGCCCATCTGAGGAAAGTGGTTTGGGAATGCTTTTCTTTAAGTGGGAAACTGTAAATTTGCCCCATGTAAATGATATCAATGCTGCTGTAACATTTCCTGTCACAATACCCATCCAGACACCTGTCAGCCCGAAATCAAGCACCATGGCAAACAGATAAGCCATCACAATTTGCAATATGATAGTTCTCAATACGGTTACAGTCAGAGCCCTTTCACCCTTCCCTATGCCGTTGAACATTGAAGACGTGAGCATTCCAAGAGGTGTCGTTACATAAAACAAAACCATCCATCTCAGGAAATTCACAAGCCCGCTGTAAAGTGAGGCACTGCCTTCTGAATATGTGAATAGATAGGCAATCTGAGGAGCAAATATTGCTGTTGATACCGCCACTACAATCTCTATACCTATACCTATCTTTATTCCATAGAGATATGCGACTTCGAGTTTTTCCATGTCTCTTGCACCATATGCAGCACCTGTGACCGCGGTTACTCCTGTTGCCATGCCAAGCAGTGGTATGATGCCTATCATGGTTATCCTCCATCCGCTTGTGAATATGGCGATGCCGTTGTCTCCGCCCACACCCAGTATAATCCAGTTCAAACCAAACAGAGCTATGGACATTGAAAGCTGCGCAAGAGATGATGGTATGCCCACGCGCAATATTTCCTTCGCTATTCCCCTATCTGGTTTAAAATCCCTGAACGACATATCAATGTATGTATCGCGCTTTACGAATAACCAGTATGCAACAGGGATAAATGATATGACCATGGAAATCAGCGTTGCCCATGCAGCGCCAACAACACCAAGGTTGAATGTGTAAATGAAAATGGGATCAAGAATTATGTTCAGAACAGAGCCGATTATCATTGCGTACATCGCCCTTTTTGCATCTCCTTCCCCTCTCAAAATTGCATTTCCTATGTATGAAAGGAATAAAAATATGGAGCCACCGAAAAGTATTCGGGCATATCTTGATGACATTCCTGCCACTGATACATTTGAGCCCATTGAAACAAAAATTTGGTTCAGGAAAGGTATGAAAGGCAGGCTGATCGCTCCAGCAATTATAACCCCCATTAGAAAAGTATGGATTGCAGTGTTATCCGCCGCTTCCTTATCCCTTTCGCCTATTCTTCGCGATATCGCAGAGCTGCCACCCACGCCTATGCCACTTGCCAGGGCGACAATCATCATGAAAAATGGAAAAAACAGCCCGACTGCAGCCAGCGCATTTGAGCCAAGTCCCGAAACCCATATGGCGTCGACAACATTGTACATTGATGAAACAAACATTGCCACCATCATCGGGATGGAGAGTTTCAGAACTGCCTTTTTCGGATCGCCGAGAAGTATTTTTACCCCCTCTGTAATTTTACCTTCCATTCAATCACCTTATAAATCCTGCAAAGAGTATGCTGTTCCACTCCATGCTTATTTTTTTCAGACGTGATTCATGCTTCATTGCATTTCTCGTTGGTTTAATTATATATGTTCTGATATTCTTTCTATCATTTTTTGATGATATAGCTGTCCTTCTCCAGCGATTATTCTCTCCATGTTTTTCTCTAAGAAGTATAAGGTCTCATTTGAAAACAGCTTAAAAAGTTTACTATGATACTTTATCCACCCAAGGTTTAACCCCACATCAAAATTTAAAAGAAAAGCAATCGCAATATAATAAGATCATTTGCCCCCATTTTGGTATATAAATGAAAAAAACTGGTTATTTAGGCGCTATCTAAAGACGAGTGAATGCGGGTACCGGGATTCGAACCCGGGCTATTGGCTTGGGAAGCCAATGTCCTAACCACTAGACTACACCCGCACTTAATCACATTTATCAAAGTAAAAATAAAATAGCAAAGTATTTTTGAATATTTTGCAAAAACGTTTTTTTATTCCGCCATGAAAGATTGTACCCAGGATGCTCTTTCTGGTGGATTTGCCTGTAGCATTTTCTTCCATTTCTCATCTGTGAGTCTATCATTCATTGGATGCTTAAACTCGTAATAGCTGAACACAGGACCCGCACCAATTATTACCCTACCATCAGAGACCATATATGCCACTAGTATCATGTCTACATATCCAACTCCTTCCTCTAGGCATTTCCCAGTGTTTGTATCTGTGTGCACATCAGCAACAATTGTAGTTTCTTTTCCCTTTTCTTTAACACCTGTGACGATGCTATCCAACTTCCCGCCAAAGTTTCTTATAAATGCATAATCCTCCTCGCTTAATTCTTTTTTTTCCAGCTCATCTTTTGATATATTAAACAGTCTTTGAATGACAGATTCTAAACTTTTTAATCTATCCAATTCGCCCTCCTTAAGTACGTTCAAACTAGCTAGGCCATTTTTTGTCATTTTTGTAAGTGCTAATATTCTCGAGTAAAATTCTGGAACAGGTTCAACATATCCAACAACTGGTTTCGGCGGAGGTTCATAGCTGCTTTTCACTAGAGTAGAACTCTGTTTACCATATAGTATAGTGTCATGTCTCAACTCCGCCCAGGATGCCAGAGCAGTTTGAAGCTCCTTATCCAACCATGCTTTTGTCTGCATAAACGTGGGGTAGCTCTGGTTGAACTCTTTAAGCAGAGATTTTAGAGTGTAAACCCAGCTGAAATAAAGGTTTCGATTCCATTCCGTAGCATTCAAGCTGGAAAAGTTTTCTGATAAATTGTTTAACTGTTCATAATAATGCCCATACTCTGTGTCGCCATCGTTTTCCAGGATCTCAAGAGCTCTTTTTGAACCAAGAACAGCCATAACATCAAGACCACGTGGAAAACACCTAGCAGGTCCACCATCTGTGAACTCCAATGTAAAAGGCTTATCATCACCCAGGTAGGGATCAACTGCTGGGAAAACAAGCTGTTGAAAAATATAAGAGTCTGGAATGAAACGCTGACCCATGAAACGCATACCCTTGGTTTTTTCTAAAATCTTATTGAGATCCTCAACAGTTGCAGTCGGTGGCAACACACACTTTCCAGTATCACCATATATTTTAGGATTTCTCAATTTTGCTAATTCCAGTTTCAAATCAAACAGTTTTGTATCATTAGATAACTCTGTTAGGTTAAATTTCAGCCCAAATACTTTTCCTATACAATCCAAGTACTCATATGGCGTTAGATCATCTGCTGCACCTACGAAAAACGAGGTTACAGAATATATTCTATTCCAAAGTTTTTCTGCAGTCTCTCCATCAACACTAAGATTTGTGAGCCCTTTAGCAATCAAAGACGCTTGGATAGTTGCAATTTTTGCATCATACCCTTTTAAAAGAAAAGCCATACGGCCATACCACATCATTGCCTTAAAATATCTCTTTAACTTTTCTGATCTAGTATAATGCCCTCTAGGCAGATACTGAGAATAATCCTCATTATAATGAAAAATTGAGCTATCCTCAAAACCGCTATGCTTTTCTATAGCATTTAATTCACTATTCACCTCTTCTTCAACATAATCAGGAATTGTAAACTCCACAGTGGGTATATCCTCAGATCCATTATAATCCTTGGTGGGTGTTTGCAATAGTTTTAATGCCACGCCAAAATATGCGACATTTCTCCTAGCTGCCTCCTTCAAATCAGGATCTTCAAAGGTTTGATAATCTGCCTTGGCATTATCAAAAAACGCTTTGCTCAGTTTAAGCAACATATCAAAAAATTCTCTCTCTTCAATACCCTTTAATATTTCGTTAAATTGTATATGGTAGAGATGTAAAAGTGTATCAGAGGTTACAAAAACAGGTATCCCCTTTTCCTTCATATCTTTATAGGGTTCTACTATGTCATCTACTCGACCATAGTCTATAACTACAAAGCCATTGTTTTTAAGCAGTTTTTCCTGTGAAGTTGACAGATGAAACACTTTTGTAATGTTGTTCATATTTGTCACATCATCTAGATCCAGTGGAAGTTGATATTGTGGAACACTTGAGTTTATCACTTCTCCTTCTAGTTTATAATAGGATGCTATAGCATATTTTGGATTGCTTGTACATGTTGCGTTTACCGGGTGGATTATTATCAGACCACTTCCAAAAACAGGTATTTTTCCACCTGTTTCTCCTTTTTGCTGTATACATCCTGATATCGAGGTTCCAACTAAAATCGTTATTAATAAAATTACTGCTATTTCATTCCTCATAGAGTCTCCACATTCCAATAGTTTTATAGAATAGAACCAGGGTTTTATATTTTTTGTTAAAACCAGCTAAGAATGTCTGCCATTGATTATATCTCTCAAGGGGATATATGCTAGTAAAACCGCAATGTAGATCCAGACAAGGAGTCCAGGTATTGTTGGTGGCGTGTGAAATATGGATAGGTTTATCCCAGCTATTATTAACACCGCGACAATAACACCAGTTAAGGCTTCTCCAGCTATCAGTCCAGCTGTTAGCAGTAACCCTGTTCTAATGGCTTTTTCCTTGGGTTCTAATGCTGTTTTTTTGATGGCAAGCTCCCAATCACTTATTTCTTCCTCATTAGTGTTTCCATATTTTTTCTTTAAAAACCTATCAGTAGCGTATCTTATACAGCCACCTGCGAATATTGGTACAGAAAGAGTAAAGGGGAGATATATTCCAATTGCTACTGGTAACACTGGTAGGTTGAGAAGTATTAGCACCAGGGCTAGTATTGCTCCGGCTAATACATATGGCCAGAGCATCTGGCCACCAAGTATGCCTCTAACTATGCCGGCCATTAGATATGCCTGTGGCGCTGGTAGAGCTCTACTGCCTATTTCAAAAGCCTGATGAAGTACTCCTATGACAATTCCGATCACTGCAGATATGGCTATTACACCAAAGGTCATAGCAATTTGTAGTCTCCTGGGTGTTGCACCGATCATGTGACCCGATGCCATAGCCTGTAGTAGATCACCGGAGATAGAACCACCGATGCATATCACCGCTGATATGAATATTACGATAGCCATGCCTGCTGCGCCTGTTGCGCCAAAGCCGAGCATGATGAGGCTAACAATCAAAAGCACAGCGACGGTGACACCAGATATTGGGCAGTTGGATGAACCTACTAAACCAGTTAGATAACCAGCTAATGCGCTAGCGATAAATGCAAAAACCACTGTGATAACAGCCATTATAAGAGATATACCAATAGTGTTTGACAGCCAAATATAGAGGAGAAAAATAGGTATAACCATTAGAACAATGAGGATAAAAACAAGTTTGTAACTCAGATCTTGTTCTGTTCTTTTTTTATTTTTTACACTGCCGCCTTTGATTCCAATGATTGCTTCTTTTACGCTTTCAACAAGATTGTTTCTTATAGACCAGATAGCCCAGAGGCCTCCTACAAGCATTGCTCCAACGCCGATGTATCTAACTTGTTCACCCCATACTGTGTAAAAACCACCTAGTGATGGACCTAGAGCAGCATATTCCTCAAGGGGTGGTGGTAAACCACCGACTAGTACTATAAGAGGCACTATTATAGCCCATCCTAATAGACCACCTACTAGAACAAAAGAGGATATCTCAGGGCCAATTATCCAACCCACGCCGAGAAGTGCTGGTGACGTTGTAACACCGCCATACACCCATCCCTCTCTTATTTTGCCACCAATGAGGTATTTCCCAATGTTTCCAATATACTCTATTGTTCCACTGAATATTTTCAATGC
>QMST01000022.1 GCA_003649745.1 Thermoplasmata archaeon
TATCCTAAAGTGTTTATAGGTCCTATGATCCCCCCGGTGAAAGGGGATACATCTATAATAGATACTCCTGAACTGTGGCTTGATAAAAGTATAGATGATATAATATCCTTTAGATCGCAGTTAGTAAGAGGTATGCACTTAGTAAATGTCTATGATGTTGAAAAATCAGATAAAATTGTAGAATTTACCAGAGAACTGGCTTTATCTGAGAATTCGATTTTCTCTGAGGCCGTTTTTGAAAAAAAACCAGCAGGTAAGATAGCATTTTATGATGATGCACAGCCACATGGCCCAAGTGCGCCTTTAAAAAGATTGTATATTTCTAATCCAAAATATGATCATAGAATAGAAAAAGCATATTATGATACAGATTTAAAAGCCAAAGAAGCTATAATTCAACTCTATAAGGATAGGACACCGGTTTCTAGGATTCAAAGGGCTTTTAGCATAGGTGCATTTGGTGAAAAAAAATATCGTAAGTTTGTTCCAACTAGATGGAGCATAACAGCTGTTGATTCCATAATTGGTGAAACTCTAATGGAGAACACAAAATCTTTTCCACTGTTAAACGAGTTTCGAGTCTATTTTCATAATCAATATGATAATAGATGGGTTATTCTCATGATGCCCACGGAGTGGAAATATGAACTAATAGAGGCATGGTATCCAAAAACAACATGGAATCCATATGGAAGAAAGATAAGGATGTTTAATAGCTATGAGTTTTACAAGGGTAGAAAAACATATGCAGAGATTGGTGGTTGCTATTATGCTGCTAGATTAGCTGTAAACGAGAAATTAAATGTAGAAAAAAGGCAGGCAGGTGTAGTGGTGATGAGAGAAGCTCACCCTGGGTACATTCTACCAGTAGGGGTTTGGAATGTGAGAGAGAGTGTAAGAGAGGCTTTAAGAAAAGATTATACAAAATTTGATACATTAGATGAAGCCCTGTCTTATATCTCCAAAATGCTTGATATACCTATCGAGAGATGGATACAAAATAGTGCGATAATAAAAGATGTGATACATCAAAAGAGATTAGAAGACTTTTTAAAAATCTGCTGAAGTGAAAATCATGATAAAGATTAAGGAAGTGAGTTGTAAAACTGCTCTGTCTAAATCTCTACTGCCTGGTTTAGATTATTCTCTAAATCCATATTATGGTTGTCAACATGGCTGTGTTTATTGTTATGCTCCAAATGTTCTTAAAATTGATAGGAGAAACTGGGGTGGTTTTGTAAATGTTAGGAGAAACATTCCAAAGGTTTTATCTAAGGAGATTAGGAGAAAAAAGAGGGGCATAGTGGGGATATCCACGGTGACAGATCCCTATCAGCCTTTAGAAAAAAAGTTTAAGTTAACTAGATATTGTCTACAAGAACTATTGAAATATGATTTTCCAATATGTGTGCAGACAAAGTCAGATTTAGTTTTAAGAGATATTGATCTGATATCAAAGTTTTCAGATGCAGAAGTGGGTTTAACTGTCACAACCTTGGATGATGGGGAGAGGAAACTGTTAGAACCAGGTTCGTCTTCTATTAAGAGTAGACTGTTGGCGTTGAAAAAACTGGGGGATGCAGGTATAAGGACATATGTGTTTTTCGGCCCAATCTATCCAACTATTGAGATGAGAGATGTACCAAAAATTGTGAGGGTTTTTGCAGATTGTGATGTTGATTATGTCATGGTTGATAAATTTCATTTTAAAAAGGGTGTTTGGGATGGTATAAAAAATGCGTTGGCAAGGCATCCCGAGATGAAAAATGTTTTTTATAAACGTTTTTTTGTTGATAGGAGGTATTATACAAGGGTTTTTCACATGGTAGAGGAGGAATGTAGGAAAAACAATATTGGTTTTGAAAAGGCTTTCTAAAAAATTTTTTAGATGTTTTTTATTATCAGGTTAAAAAGTTTTTTGTTGTTTACTGCAACAAAATTTATCTTATCTGTTGCGTTGAGTTTATGTTTTAACTCTTCTCCTTTTTCATCGCAGATTATCGCCCCGGCCTCTCTAGCTATTATAAACCCAGCTGCAACATCTGTGGGTCTTATGTGTTTCCTAATGTCTACTATTCCATCTATAGAACCTTTTGCTAGGTAGGTGAGTTCTAAGGCTACAGAGCCTAGATTTCTGATTCTTCTTATCTTTTTCACGAGGTTTAGCCCTCTGCCTAGTGTGTAAAAGCTGATTGTATAGGGTTTGTTTTTACTGCTGACTTTGATCTTTCTACCGTTTAGGTAGGCTCCATTTCCAACAAATGCCTCATAGGTGTTTTTTCTTAGTAGCTCGTATATCATTCCATAGATTGGTTTTTGTTTTTCGAAGAATGCGATGCTGAAGCAGAAAAATGGTATGCCATTGGCGAAGTTGTATGATCCATCGATGGGGTCTATAATTGCGGTGTACTTACTGTTTTTGTTAAGTGTGCCGATTTCTTCGCTAACAATGTTTATACCCAGTTTGGATAAATGTTTTATAGCGGTTTCCTCTGCTTTTTTATCCATCAACTTGGTTTCGTCTCCACTAGGGTTTCTCCCAAGTATTTTTTTAGATTCTTCTTTTTCAAACAATGGCATAACATTTCTCTCTATTTTTCTTGCAATAGTTTGTGCAATCTCATTCCATTTCATCATATTTTCCTTCCTCCGGTTTGCTATTGGGTTCCTCTTGCTCTATTTGTAGGTTAAAAGGTATAAAGCTTTAAGTATAAGTATTTTCATTCCAGATTGCAAAAAATTTGGAAAAAATGAGGGAGTTAAAAACATGGTAAAGGCAAAGGCTCATTTAACAGCAAAAAAGGCTAGGGACAAGTGGAAGGCAAAAAACTGGTATAAGATAATAGCTCCTCCACTATTCGATGAAAAACCTGTGGCTGAGACTCTTGCTGATTCTGAGGATAAGCTAATCAATAGAGTCGCTGAAATATCAATGCAAGATCTAACAGGTGATTTCAGAAAATCACATATAAAACTATATTTCAAGGTGAACAAGGTTGAAGGGAGCAATGCCCTCTCCCATTTTGTTGGTCATAATTTTACCTCAGATTATGTTAGGAGATTGATCAGGAGAAGGAGATCAAAGATAGATGGTATATTTGATGTTAAGACCAAAGATGGTGGACTAGTTAGGGTGAAAATGCTTGCCACCACAGAGAAAAGGATACAAAACTCGCAGAAACATGCCATTAGGTTGATAATGAAAGACACTGTCCTAGCAGAGGGGAAAAAGAGGGGATTTGATGAGTTTATAAAAGATGTCTTAGATGGGAAGATCTCAGAGGAGATACAAAAAAAATGTAGATCAATATACCCGGTTAGAAGAGTTGAGATTTACAAGACAGAGATTTTCAGTTTGCCAAAGGTGAAGATAAAACCAGTTAAAAAAGAGGAAAAACCAGCTGTGGAAAAAAAGGAAGGGAAAAAGAAAACTGAAGAGGGTAAGAAGGAAAAGGAGAAAAAAGAGAAGAAGGTTAGAGAAAAAAAGACAGTTGCTAAAAAGAAGAAGAGTGCGACCAAAAAGAAAAGCACTTCTAAAAAACAGGTTAAAAAGAAAAAAGAATGAAAAAATTCACTGTTTTTGTATTTGGCAGTAGCTTGCTATCCAAAGATAGAATAGCATGGGATGTAGCTGATTACATTGTGAAAAACCGGTTGACTAAAAGTTTTGAATTCATTCTTTCAGACAACCCAGAAGAAATCATAAAAACCAGGGAGAAAGATATTTTCATACTGGATGTTGTAAAAGGTATTGATGAGGTTTGTATCATAGATGATATTGAGAAACTAGATGAAAAAGGTATAAACACGCTTCATGATTTTGGATTAGGTTTTTATTTAAAACTGCTTAGAGAAATCAGGGAGATAAACAAGGTTACCATTATTGGTATACCATACGAAACAAAAGATGATATATGTAGATTATCTAAGAAGGTGGTAAAGGTTTTAGAGCAAATAGGTATATAGAAAACATTAAAGAATGAATTTATGATAAAAAACATGGGGTTTTCTATCATATGGGTGAGGAAATAATAGTTGTAGGTTGTGGGGCATCTGGAGGAACCGCAGCGCAGTTTGCAAGAAAAACAAGTAGAAACGCAAATGTGACAGTGTTTGAAAAATCAAAATATCCACAGTATTCTAAATGTGCTCTGCCATATTTGATATCTGGAAAAATCAGTGGACCTGAGAAACTAATAGAGTTTTCAGTGGAATGGTTTAACAGGGCAAAAATAAAATTGTTTTTGAATTCAACTGTTACAGGGATTGATGATAAAAAGGTTTATGTTAAAAAAAACTCGGAGGTTATAGTGAAAGAATATGATAAACTTGTTATAGCCACTGGTGCGAGATCAGCTGTTCCACCTATAAAAAATATTTTAGATAAAAATGGTGAGTTGAAAAAAGGTGTTTTCACTTTGAGGACAGTTGATGATGCAATAAAAATAATTAACTATATTGGTGATAGGAAGAGAAATGCGTTGATAGTAGGGGGAGGGTTGATAGGTTTAGAGGTTGCTGAGGCGTTTTATTCTAGAAAATTAAATGTTACAGTGGTTGAAATGTTGCCTAATATTTTACCATCCATGATTGATGAGGATATGAGCAGAGAACTCTATGATCAGCTAAGTGGGTATATAGATATTTTTACTAATCATATGGTATTAGATGTAGAGGGAGATGACAAGGTGGAGTCTGTTAGGGTAAAAAACAATGGGAATGGGGAGGAGTTTAAGCTCCCGGTTGATGTTCTTGTGATTTCTACTGGTATAAAACCTGATGTGGATTTAGCAAGATCTATTGGTTGTAAAATAGGTGAAAAAGGTGGGATAGTGGTTAATAGAAGATGTGAGACAAGTGTAGAAAATGTTTATGCTGTTGGTGATTGTACTGAGGGTAGAGATTTTGTCACTGGTGGATCATTTCCTGTTGGTCTGGGAAGCATCGGTGTTAGACAGGGTATTGTTGCAGGTGTAAATGCGGCAGGAGGCGATATGGAGTTGTTTGATGGTTTTTTGCAGACTAGGACCACGAGGCTTTTTGATGTTGAAATCGCGGCTGTGGGGCCGGTATCTGCTGTTTTAGATGATGATGTTGTGAGTGGAAAATTTAGAGGATCAACTCATCCTGAATACTATCCTGGTGGTTCTCAGGTGGTTGTAAAAGTTCTCTGCAATAAGTTTGATAAACGTATTGTTGGTGCACAGGTTATTGGTAAAAATGCAGCGCAGAGGATAAACACAATGGCATGTGCCTTGTTGCATAAAATGGGTGTTGATGATTTTATAAAGCTGGAGACAGCCTATGCGCCACCTATAGCGCCTACGATAGATCCACTGGCTGCTGCATGTGAAGTAGCAAACATGAAACTAAGAAGGAGAAACTAAAAAAGAGGGGGTGATTTGTGAGAGTTTGACGTTAAAAATTGTGCATCTAGCAGATACTCATCTAGGTTTCTCAGCATATAGAAAAATTACAAAAGATGGATTGAATCAGAGAGAGGTGGATGTCTACAATGCTTTTGGAAGAGCTGTTGATAAAATCTTGGAAATCAAACCAGATTTGATAATACATGCTGGTGATTTGTTTGACTCGGTTAGGCCAAATAATAGAGCTATAAAATTTGCTTTAAATCAAATTTTAAGGATTTCAAAAAATGATATACCTTTAATATTGATCGCGGGAAACCATGAGACACCGAAGCTTTCTGAAACTGGTCACATATTCAGCATTTTTGAGCATATAAAAAATATTTACCCTGTCTATGATGAATATAGAAGGATAAACCTGAGTTTAAATGGTGAAAGAGTTTCGATTTTTTGTATACCTCAGTTCAAAAATAGGGATGAGTTTAATAGCTCATTGGATAAATTAAGAAAGGATTCTAGTAAAGATGAGAATGTTGATTATAGGATTCTCACAGCGCATGTTGGAACAGCGGGGTTGTATGAGTTTAGAATGAATGAGCTCAATGAACAGCTACTACCTGTAGGGATGTTGAAATCAGGTTTTGATTATATCGCATTGGGTCACTTCCACAGGTTTGTAAAAATTTTTGATAACACATTTTATTCTGGCTCAACTGAGAGATTTAGTTTTACAGAGGCAAATGATGAAAAAGGGCTGTTGGAGGTAACACTGGGAGATGGTGGGAAAGAGGTGAATTTTGTAGCCTTGGAGATAAGGGGTATGATAGATTTTGAACCCATTGATTGTGCTAATAAAACCCCTGGTGAAATAATAACTTTTATGAAGGAGATGATAGCCAAGGAGGATATTAGGAATAAGATAATACGATTGACTTTGAAGAATATTTCCTCTCATATTTATAGAACCTTGGATTTCAGTGAGATCAAGCAACTGTTGGGTGATGCATTGCATTTTGACATCAAAACAGATGTTCTAGAGGAGGAGATTTTTAGCAGTTATAAAAATGCTCGTATAGATGTTTTATCAAAAGAGTTTAGCAAATTTATTGAAAATTATTCATTAGATAAAAACATTGATAAGAAAAAGTTACTTAAAATGGGTTTGAAGTACATAAACCGGGTAGAGGAGTCTTAGACTGGTAGGATGATACTGCGTAGTTTGTCACTTAAAAACTTTAGAAAATTCAAATCAGCTGAGATAGAGTTTCCAGATGGGATAATAGGGGTGATAGGTTTAAATGGTGTGGGTAAATCCACTATTTTTGAGGCTGTGGCCTGGGCTTTGTATGGCTCCACTGCTGCTAGGACATCTATAAACGAGATTAAGAGAGTTGGTGCAGCTCCTTCTGAGTCTTGCAGAGTGGAGCTTAATTTTTTATTTGGTGGAAACAATTATAGAGTCATTAGGGAGATAAATAGTAGGTTCTCAAATGCATCTTTGATTGTGAATGGTAAAACAATTGCGAATGGCTCCGAAGGGGTAAACAAGTGTATAGAAAAACTTCTTGGTATGGATCATAAATCCTTTTTCACCTCAGTATATGCGAAGCAGAAAGAGCTAAATGTTTTATCAACCATGAGACCTCATGAGAGAAGACCGCTGATTTTGGGGATGCTTGGGATAGATGCAATAGATGATGTTATAAAAAATGTTAGAGACGATGCCAGAAACAAGAAAAACCTGTTAGATAAACTGAGATTGGAGCTCTTAGATAAAGATGGTAAACCAAAGATGGAAAAGTTGAAAAAGGAGATCAATGAGTTAGCAGGGGAAAAAGAAAAGATTTCTCAGGTTATAAACAAGTTGATGGAGACCCTGGAAAAAAAGAAGAAAGAGCTTTTAATCTTAGAAAAGAAGCAAAATGATAAAAAACTGAAATACGAGGAAATAAGTAAAACTGTTGAGGAGTTAGAAAAAATCAAGGATTTGTATTTGAAGAAAAAAAATCTTGAGGAAAAAATAAGAGAGATAAAAAATAGGTTAAAAGAGAGAGAGAAGAGGTTAGAGGTTGAAAGAGGAAAAGAGAAAAAATACAAAGGGTTAGAAGAA
>QMST01000023.1 GCA_003649745.1 Thermoplasmata archaeon
CTTTAGGTTCTTTTCCTAGTTTTTCTTTGCATTTTTCTTTTATGGTTTTATCTAATTCTGAAAAGTTAATTCTATCTCCTATAATTTTGAACCCAATGTATCTCTTTCTATTTTTACCTCTAACTATATTTGACACCTCTATTTTTTGAGGATAAAAATGTTGTATCTACTCGGATTCTATTCTTGGTGCTAGTAGGTATGTAACATGTCCATTTTTGTCAGCAAAATCAAATTCTAGTTTAATCGGGTTGTCGTTTCCTAGGAATATGGTTACTTCTTCATCTTTGACAGGTTTGATCATGCTGCTGAAGTAGTCTATGGAAAACAAGCTTTTACATTTCTGTGGTGCATCGAGCTTGGATAGTAGATCCTTTGGCAGTCTTAGATTTACTACATCTGTGTCTCCCTCTGCGTATAATTCGAACCCGTTGGCATCTACTAGCAATGCTATGTGGTCAGATATTGCCTGTGATGCTTTTATCCCCTGGCTGAGCTCATTGGATTTGAGAATAACCTTTGATGGCAGGTTTAGGTTAGGTACTTTTGGATCAGGCATTCCGGCGGTGTCAATTAACCCCATTTTTCTTACCAGGTTTCCTATTCTTATTATTAGTCTATGTGTTTCCTCATCATATTCTAAGGATACTGTATCATTAGGTGAGGCAAGTCTGAGTATCCCATTTAGTTTGTCTAGGTCTATGCCAAGTTCCATCTCATCTGCCTTGTATTCTTCAAAGGCTTTTGAGTTGAGATTTAAATCTATCATGGCTACATGTGCTGAGTCTACTGCTCTAAAAGAGATTCCATCTGGTTTTATGTTTAACTTGATTTCGTTTACCAGTGGCGAGGCTGCTTCTATAATATTTTTCAATACTTCTGCTTTAACCTTGGCGTTAAACATGATGTTTTTTTCCTCCTATGATTTTAGAACTTGTCCCCCAATTTTTTTATTTAAGACAATAATATAATGTGTGTTTATAACTGTGACGGTTTTTAGGCTAATATTCCCTCCATTTGTAACCACATTTTGTGCAAATGTAAAAAGTGGTTTCTGGTTCGTCGCTACTGCGGGTTTGTTTAAGCATCCAATATGCCTCCTTGTTGCCACATTTTGGGCAGGTAACTCTTGCCTTCGGCAGCACCTCTATTTTTTCTTCTATTATGGCAAGTTTTTTCTCTTTCCTCTTTGTTTCTACAACTCTTTTTCCACTTTTCTTCTCTTCATATCCACATTTTTTACAGACAAAACTGTCACCCTTGGGATACATTAGAGATTTGCATTTGGGACAAAATTTCATTATTAACACCTCATTTTTTTATGAGTTAGATAATCTTTTATTATCTTCCTATGATCAAATGCTAGGGGTAGAGAATGTATGTCTTTTATGTTAAAAAACCTTGCATCAGCAGCATCATCTCCCCCAGTTGGCTTATCATTGTTTATGACTGTTAAATGATATACTATTGATACAGTATGACCTCGTGGATCCCTATTTGGTTCAGAATACACATTTAACAGTTTTTTAACTCTGCATTTTAAACCTGTTTCCTCTAAAACCTCTCTTACAACTGCGTCTTCAGTCTTTTCACCATAGTTTACAAAACCACCTGGTAGGGCCCAAAAATCTTTAAAAGGCTGCTTTTTACGTTTGATCAATAGTATTTCATTGTTTTTTGTTATTATTGCATCTACGGTAAGCTTTGGGGATCTATATCGCATATGCTAACCACTTTTTCGTAACATATAAATGATGTTATTACTTATATTTTATCTCAATGTTAGATAACATAAACCTGATAAAGAGGATAGACTGCTCAGATATGCTAGGGGTTGTTGAGAATTTTCCTAATCAGATAAATGAGGCTGCCTCTCTAGCAGAGGATGTTAATCTAGATTCATCAGATTTTAGTAATATTATAATAGGGGGAATGGGCGGCTCAGGGATATCTGGGGATATAACTGAGATTTATTTCAAAGACAAGAGTAGAATACCTGTCTATGTGAACAAGGATTACAATTTACCCAGTTGGGTGGATAAAAAAACACTTGTTTTTGTGATAAGTTATTCAGGAAACACAGAGGAATCTCTAGGCATGTTAAAACATGCTTTAAACAAGAAAGCAACTATAATAGGTATATCAAGCGATGGGATTCTAGAGAGACTTTGCTATAAAAACAATCTATACCATGTCAAAGTACCCAGGGGTTTTCAACCAAGAGCCGCATTGGCATATCTTTTATTCCCAACACTATATATTTTAGGGGAAATATTTGAGGTAGATTTATCACATGAGATTAAAGATGTGATAGAGTCAACAAGTGTTTTAAAAGAGAAGAACAAGAGAGAGATACCATCTAGTGAAAATCAGGCGAAGCAGATCGCATCTAGATTATATAATAGAATACCACAATTGTATGGATGGGGTATATTTTCACCGGTTGCAAAGAGATGGAGGACACAGTTAAATGAGAACAGCAAGGTTATCGCCAGGGAGGATATCCTACCCGAGTGTAATCATAATGATATAGTAGGCTGGTCCTATGATAAGGAAACAGCGAGGAGGTTCGCCTGTGTTTTATTCAGGGATAAGGGTTTAGAGGATATATCAATAGGTGGGAGACTAGATTTTTTGAAAAACATGTTTTTAGAAGTCGCTGGAGATGTGATAGAAATCAACTCTATCGGGCGAGGCAGGTTGGCTAAAATAATTAGCACAATCTATTTAGGAGATTTTGTCAGCTGTTATCTAGCTGTGCTTAGAAATGTGGATCCCACACCTGTTGATGTGATTACAAAATTAAAAGAAAAACTAAGGAGAGTTTAGATTATTTTCAACTCCTCTCCTATTCTCTCCAGTTTTTCCAAAGCGAAATCTAGGTCTTCTTTTGTGTGACCCGCGTTCATCTGCACCCTAATTCTGGCTTTGTCTCTTGCAACCATGGGGTAAACTATTGCAAGGGCGAAAATACCCTCCTTGTACATTTTATCAGCGAGTTGTTTTGCCTTTTTACTCTCACCTACTATCAATGGGATTATAGGTGTCTGACTGTTTCCAGTATCGTACCCCATGTTTTCTACTTCTTTTTTGAAATATTTGGTGTTATCCCATAATTTTTTTACTCTCTCAGGTTCTTTTTCTACTATTTCAAGTGCTGCAATGTTTGCCGCTGCTACATGTGGCGGGAATGCAGCGCTTAGCAACCATGTTCTAGCTTTGTTGTAGGCGAATAGTATGAGATCTCGTGATCCAGCAAGCATACCACCGAAGCTTCCAAATGCTTTAGAAAATGTTCCTATCTGGAAGTGTATCTCTTTTTCCAGGTTGAAATGTTTTCCAATTCCATGTCCGTCTCCAAGTACTCCTTCACCATGTGCATCATCAACGTAAACCATTGCATGGTACTCATCTGCAAGTTTGCAGATATCTTTCATCTTAGCAATGTCTCCATCCATGCTGAAAACTCCATCTGTTAGAATGATAACTCTTCTGTAATCCTTTTTATTAGCATCTTGCAGTATTTTCTCAAGCGCTGCCATGTCAGAGTGAGGATATATTGCTCTATCAGCCTTTGTTAACCTCACACCATCTATTATTGAACCATGGTTTAGCTCATCCGAGATAAGCAGATCTCCCCTGCCAGCTAGTTGTGGAATCAACCCAGAGTTTGCTGCAAAACCTGTTTGAAATGTAATCGCATCCTCTGTGTTTTTAAACTCTGCGATTTTTTTGTACAACTCCACATGTATGTCCATTGTCCCTGCTATCGACCAGTCAGAACCTGCACCGGCGCCATATTTTTCTATCGCCTTTATCGCGGCTTCTTTAAGCCTTGGGTCATTTGCTAGATCAAGGTAGTTGTTGGATGCAAGCATCAAACAATCTTTTCCCTCTACTTTCACATGTGGTTGAGATGGCCCATTTAAGCTTCTAATTGTCCAGGTTAAACCTTGTTTCTCCATCTCCTCGTACTCTCTTCTTAGAAACTCCGTCAGTTCTCTCATCTTATATTCCTCCATTTTTTAATCCCCCAAATTTTTTATTTAAAAGGTAAATAGAGAATATTGGATAAAGTATTAAAACATTATGTAAAACAAAAAATAATCAGAATTAATAAATACCACATTAGCATAACAAACAATCCAAAAGAATTCTCTTTGGGGGACAAAAAAGTGGCAAATGATGAGATGAAAAAAATACTTGTCACAGGTGCTACAGGTCAGATAGGATCTGAGCTTATAATAGCGCTTAGAGAGAGATATGGAAATGAAAATGTTGTAGCAGCAGGTCATAGGAGGAAACCAAGTGAAAAACTGTTATCCACAGGTCCATATGAGACCTTAGATGTTAGGGATAGAGGAAGCATAGAACGGGTGGTAAGAGAATATAATATTGATACGATTTATCACATGGCAGCTATACTATCTGCAACTGGTGAAGAAAAACCCTTGTTATGTTGGGATGTAAACATAAACGGTCTCTACAATATACTCGAAATAGCAAGAGAAAAAAATCTTAGAGTCTTCCATCCAAGCTCTATAGCTGTATTTGGCCCTGAGACACCAAGGGACAATACGCCACAGGAGACAATACTTAAACCACGGACCATGTATGGTATAACTAAGGTTGCTGGAGAACTACTGGGTGAGTACTATGTTAGGAGATATGATGTTGATGTAAGAGGTATAAGATACCCTGGTATAATCAGCAGTGAAACACCACCAGGCGGTGGAACAACAGACTATGCAGTAGAGATTTTTTATGAGGCGATAAAAAACAAGAAATACATCTGTTTTGTAAAAGAAGATACTGTGTTACCAATGATGTACATGCCAGATTGTATAAAAGGAACTATTCAGCTAATGGAAGCAGATTTTTCAAAGCTAAAACATCATACAGATTTCAATCTCACGGCAATGAGCTTCTCAGCCAGAGAGCTTGCGGAGGAAATCAAGAAATACATTCCAGATTTTGAATGTGAGTACAAGCCAGATTTTAGACAAAAAATAGCAGATTCATGGCCGAGAAGCATAGATGACAGTGCAGCGAGGGAGGAATGGGGATGGAAACCAGATTATGATCTGGAGAAAATGGTAAAGGACATGATAGAAAAACTACAGAAGAAATATAAGGCTGGTCTCCTATAACCTTTTACGGGTATTTTCTTTGAAACTTTACCACTTTCATAAGTCTATATCCTATTACTACAACCATGTAACCCTTTTTTACAAATGTTTCATCTAATTTTTTATCACCAGTATCAACTCTCAATATGGGTGTGGATGCAAGCTTGGAGGGCGTGGCTACTACAATAATGTTTTCAACACCAATTTTTCTAATCACCATGGGGCTAAGCTGTTGATTTCCTCTTCCAAGTATAAACCCTTGTGCACCTATTGGGCTTACTACAAGCTTGGCTTTTTTATATTTATCTAGCAGCTTAAGAAGTTGTTTTTCATTCAAATCTTTACCAACTTGTTTCATGTTAACTATAGCATCTATACCTAGAAGAGTTTTATCTATTCCAACTTTCTCACCTATATGATATAATGTACTGCCAGATCCTAGAATATATAAAGTATCTTGGTCTTTTTTCATTTCCTCAACCATATACTCTGCTATCTCATCTTTTATTTCATCATCTGTAATCTCACGGAATATTGCTTTGCCTGATTGGATATAGGTTGGCTCTATCAGCCCAAGAGCTGTGCCATATAATTTTATCTCCCATATGCCTTTTCTATATTTTTCTTCATCTAGGTCAAGTAATTCCACTTCTCCTATTCTAAGCTCGTTTTCCAAATATCTTTTCAATATTTTAGCAGCTGCAGCAGGGTTTACTGCAAATACGCCAGAGTGCATTTTTACACCAGAGGGTATACCAAGAATAGGTAGCTTTTTCTCTATAGTCTCATATATGTCTCTTGCAGTGCCATCCCCACCACAAAATAGGATCAAGTCTACCTTGAGTTTCAACATTTTTTTACATGCATTTTGGGTATCCCAAGCAGTTGTCTTGTTCATGTTTTTTGGAATATAGACAATTTTAATGTTTTCAAAACCAGCTTTTTTTAGAATGTTTTCTCCCATGGAGCTTTTCGCAGTATACCATTCTATATCGTTTGATTCCATTAATTTTTTAAATTGTTTTAAGGCATCTAGAGCTCTCTGAGGCGCAACAGGTTTAGCACCAAGTTTTATAGCCTTATCTACGACATTGTCAGTGCCTTTGAGACCAACACGTCCACCCATTCCTGCAATAGGGTTTAATATGAAACCTATTTTTCTAGGCTCTCTCATTTTTTCTGAGACAATAATAACACTCTTTATTGATTAATTTTTAGTAAAAAAAGAGGTTTTTTATGTGTTGTAAATAATATATTATACATAAAGTTTAAATAAGTGAATAATATTAGTAAAAAAATGGAGGCATAGAAGATTATGAAAAACATTTTGGTGATATTTACAATAGGGTTGTTGATAGGGAGTGTTTTTGGGGCTGTTGCTATTGCGAAAGAAAATAAAATAGAAAAATTTGAAAAAATAAAGTTTTCAGCGCCTACTATCAAAAAAATAGATAAGTATGTTGTAGTGAATTTTAAAGAAGCAAATTCATGGATGAGAGAACCAGGGAAACCAGTTTTACCATTATATGTTAAAACCTTAGAGTTTCCATGGGGAACAAAAATAGTGAATGTTGAATGTAAGCCTATAAAGATTAAAAAGATAGCATTGTCTAGTAAGATTATATCTGCTCCTAATCCGGTTCCATTGGCAGCCATCAAGACAGCTAGTCTTAAAGTAACATTGGATAAAAAAGTCTATGAAAGCAGGGCGATCTATCCTGACAGATGGTATACTTATACTGTTGGATGTGGATTGGATGGTGAAAAAAGAGTTTTCTATCTTAAGATAACAACAAGTCCATTGAGGTATTCTCCATCTGAAAACATGTTATACTATGCTGAGGAGATGTCTGTAAAGACAACATGTGTACTACCCGATAAAAAACCTACTGTTTTTCCAGGTCAGTATGATTTGTTGATAGTTGCTCCATCCAAGTTCACAAGTGAGTTACAAAGACTGGTTGATCATAAAAATAATCTTGGTATTAAGACAAAACTGGTTACAATTGAGGATGTATACTCTAGTACAACTGGTAGAGATGGTGCGGAGAAGCTTAAATATTTCATTAAGCAGGCTATAGAGGACTGGAATATAAAATATGTTTTGCTAGTGGGTGGTAAAAAATCCTTGTTATTTGGCGACTGGGGAATGGCTGGTCCAGGTCATGAGAACGATAGACTATGGTACATACCTGTCAGATATTCTAATTTAGATGATCAAGAAGAGGGTGGTTATGTCAGTGATTTGTACTATGCAGATATCTACAAATATGAGAATGGTAAAGCAGTGTTTGATGACTGGGATTCTAATGGTGATGGTGTTTTTGCTGA
>QMST01000024.1 GCA_003649745.1 Thermoplasmata archaeon
ACATTAAACGCACCGAGGGCATATGAAATAGCTGATGAGTTTAGAAAACAAGGAGTAACAGTTGTTTGTGGCGGCTGGCATCCCTCTGCATTGCCGGAGGAGGCTAAGCAGCATGCAGATGCAGTGGTTATTGGAGAAGCAGAAGGCGCCTGGCCCCAATTACTAACAGATTTTAAAAAGGGAAAATTAAAACCTTTTTACAAGGCAAAACTTGTTGATCCCTCATTAATACCAGAGCCTCGAAGAAATATTTTTAGATATACACATGTTATAGAAACAGTTCAAATATCTAGAGGATGCCCGTACAAATGCGAATTTTGCAGTATCTCCAACATGATAAATGGCAACATATACAGGGCTAGACCCATTGAAAACGTCATAAGAGAGATAAAAAATATTAAGAATAAATTCCTAGTTTTTGTCGATCCCTCCCTAACCATAAACATTAAACACACAAAAAATCTTTTCAAAAACATGAGAAATTTGAATAAAAAATTCGCCTGCTTTGGAAACACCAACCTAGCAGATGATGAAAAATTTTTAAAACTAGCATCAGAAGCAGGCTGCCTCGGCTGGTCAATAGGTTTTGAATCTATCTCTCAAAAAAGCATAGAGGACATAGGTAAAAAAACAAACAAGGTCAGAGATTATAAAAGAATCATTAGAAAAGTCCATGACCACAACATGGCGGTTTTAGGTTCTTTCGTCTTTGGCTTTGACTCAGATACCATAAATACCTTTGATGCCACGCTTGATACAATATATGATCTAGAGTTAGACACTGTAGGCATAAATATTCTTACTCCATTCCCCGGAACACCCTTATACACTAGATTAGAAAAAGAGGGTAGGATACTCACCAGAGATTGGTCGAAGTATGGAATGAGAGACATTGTATTTAAGCCAAAAAATATGACACCAGAAGAGCTCCTGGATGGTGTTAAAAAAATAGCCGGAGAATTTTATTCTCATAAAAGCCTGTTTAAAGTAGCTTTGAATAGTATAAAACTTGGCTTCTATCCCTCACTAGCTGTTGGCCTTTGGAGATATGGACAAAGGATGGATTATAAAAAAAGATGGAACTGGATATAGAATAACCATTTTTTAGAAAAATTTAATTAATCATGTTTGCTAAAAATAATGAATGATGATAAAATTTAATGAAGATTATGAGGAAATGGTCACCTATTGGTATGAAAATTACTGGGAACCCGGTTTTAAACAATGGTGGAAGGGCCATGAGACACTGGCTTTACATGTAGGACTGTATGAAAAAGGGATTAAAAACTTGAGAGATGCGTTGCTTAACATGAATGATTTTGTTGGTAAATTATTAAAGCTAAAGAAGAATGAAAAGGTAAAAGTGTTAGATGCTGGGTGTGGTGTTGGAGGCACATCAATCTACCTGGGAAACAAGTACCCAAAGGCAAAATTCATTGGCATAACAATTAGTAGAAAACAGGTTGAATGGGCAAAAAAATATGCAAAAGAGAGAAATTTTAACAAAAACACTGAGTTTTTAAGAAGAAGTTATTTAGATACAGGTTTTCAAGATGAAAGTTTTGATAAAATATTTGCCTTGGAATCTGTAGATTACGCCCCAGATAAAAGAAAATTTGTAAAAGAGATGAATAGGATACTTAAAAAAGGCGGACGGCTGGTTGTGGTTGGACCTGCCATGAGAAAAACACAGCTTAATCCATTTATGAAAAAAATATATCGATTGTTTAACATTGGAAGAGGAAACTTTTTTTCTTTTCTAACATTGAATGATTTTAAAAGATATCTTGAAGAAGAAGGTTTCACCAATATTAAACTAATAGATATATCAAAAAAAACGTATAGATCATCTGTTAACTCAACCATTATCGGAATACCCTTTTTATTATAGTATTTTTTAAAAGGTTGCTAAAAGGCAAAAAATATGACTACTCTAAAGATCCTCATTTTTATCTTGCTGTAGATGTTTTAGCCCCAATCCTGGGATTAAGTGGTGTAGCTGGCTATTATGCAATAACAGCTGATAAAAGATAATCTATCTTCTTCATCTTCTAAAATGCCCTACTAACACAAAACCTTTAAATAATGAGCTGTATTTTCCTCATCCCTAAAAAATAGGTATTTGGGTGCTATCATAGGACATGGTAAAAAGCATGTATAGCTGTATAGCAGACATCTGGAAGAAGGTGGATACATCCTTTGGTTCTCCACAAAAAAATAGGCTTATCCAGTGGAGAAAAGAAGGAAGCATAGTGAGAGTGGAAAAACCACTTAGGCTAAATCGAGCAAGAGCACTTGGATACAAAGCAAAACAAGGATATATCATAGTGCGAGCCAGAGTTAGAAAAGGTGGAATGAGAAAGGAGAGACCCAGAGGCGGTAGAAAACCATCTAAAATGGGTGTAAACAAGATAACACCTGCTAAAAGTATACAGAGGATAGCAGAGGAGAGAACAGCAAAAAAATACCCCAACCTTGAGGTTTTAAACTCATATTGGGTTGGCGAAGATGGAAAATACCAATACTATGAGGTAATACTAGTTGACCCTGCACATCCAATGATAAAAAACGATCCAAAAATAAACTGGATTTGCAACCGTAAACACAAGGGTAGAGTGTTCAGAGGACTAACAAGCGCTGGAAAAAAAGGCAGAGGGTTAAGAAACAAGGGAAAAGGTGCAGAAAAAGTTAGACCCAGTATAAGAGCACATAGCAGCAGAGGAAAATAAAAAAGATTTTTACTATTTTACTAGCATCACTGTTTTATGCGCCTCTTTTACAACCCTATCAGCCACTGATCCCAGTAGATAACTACCTATCTCGCTGATTCCCTTCCTACCTAACACTATTAAATCACAATCTCTCTTACTCGCGGTTTCAATTATTTTCTCTGCGGCATCTCCCTCTTTCACAATTCCTCTAATTCTAACATTTGGAAAATTTTTTATTTTATCTGATATAAGCTGTTTTGCTTTTTTCTTTGTCTCCTTATATGCATTTCTATCAAGTTTCTCTGTTGCCTTTGGTGTAACAGCGAGAAGTATTATCTCTCCATCTGGGTCAAGAAGGCTCAGTGCTTTTTCAAATGCCTTTTCAGATCCCTCTGAGCCATCATAGGCGACCAATATCTTCCTCATTTTCTCCCCTTATATTATTTTACCTTTCTCCATCTAGTACCTTCCCTTGTATCCTCGATCTCTATCCCTATCTCATTTAGTTCAGCTCTAATAGCATCTGCTTTAACCCATTCCTTGTTTTTCCTGGCGTTTTCCCTGATTTTTAGAATTTCATCTATTATCTCGTCTATCTTATCCTTTGTTTTAACGCCATATTTCTTTGCAAGCTTCTCTATTTTTTCTTTAACCTCTGTTTCTTCTTTTTTCTCTTGGAATAAGGTTAATATTTTTCCCAACTCTAGAAGAGTAGAATATGCTTTTTCAGCTGCCTTGGAGCTTATCTCTTTATTTTTAAGATACCTATTTACAATCCTTATGAAGGAAAATAGTTCTGCTATGGCTCTTGGCGTGTTGAAATCATCATCCATTGCCTCCTCAAATCTATTTTTGAATTTTTTAACCTCGCTGAGAAAGATTTTCTCATCTGATTTTGCCATGTGTTTTTCCTTGCAATATTTTTCTAGATCTTGTTTTACCCTGTAGATTTTTTTAAGTGATGCTTCGGCATTTTCTAATGCTTTTTCGTTGAAGTCCGGTGGGCTCCTGTGGTGATTCGATACAAAAAAGAACCTGATTACATCAGGTTTCCATTTTTTAATTGCATCTCTAATGTTTATTATATTCCCCAGGGATTTTGACATTTTTTCTTTGTTAACTGTGAGTAAACCTACGTGAATCCAATAGTTTACAAATTTCTTACCAGTTGCAGCCTCAGCCTGTGCTATCTCATTCTCATGATGTGGGAATATTAAATCCATTCCACCTCCGTGGATATCAAAAGGTAAACCCAGGTATTTACTGCTCATGGTTGAACATTCTATATGCCATCCTGGCCTGCCTTTACCCCATGGTGAATCCCATGAGGGCTCCCCTGGTTTTGCTGATTTCCAAAGTGCGAAATCCAATGGGTTTCTCTTTTTTTCAGTGGGTTCTATCCTTGCACCAGCTTTCATCTCCTCTAGCTTCCGTCTGGAAAGTCTCCCATACTCTTTGAATTTTTCTACACTAAAATATACATCTCCATCTGAAACATAACCATAACCGTTTTCTAATATTTTTTGGATTATCTCTATCATATCATTTATGTTCTCTGAGGCTTTGGGGTAAAAATCTGCTCTTCTTATCCCAAGTGCATCTAGATCTTTTAAACATCTTTCAGTAAAATATTTTGAATAATCTAACGGGTTTATTCCTTTTTTATTTGCAGCAGCTATTATCTTATCATCAACATCGGTTATATTTTGCACATAAGTAACCTTGTACCCCTTGTATTCTAAATATCTTCTTATGATGTCAAAAGCTAAATAGGTTCTAGCATGACCTATATGGGCATCGGAATAAACAGTCATACCACAAACATACATTTTTACTTTTCCTTTTTCAACTGGTATAAACTCTTCTTTTTTTCTAGACATTGTATTGTAGATTTTTAGTACCATTTCTGTTAAATCTTAATCATGTTTTAAATAAAATACTTTACTAAGATGTCTTCTCTTTTTGGATAGTAAATCATTTATAATAGTTCTTTATATTACGCAATGAGGAGGTTAATAACTATATGAAGATAACTTTTAGTTTAATAAAAGCAGATGTTGGTGGATGGCCTGGTCATGCAAATGTTCACCCAGATCTAATAAAGATCGCTGAGGGAGAACTGTCAAAAGCAAAAAAAAGTGGTTTACTAATAGATTTTCATGTGACACACTGCGGCGATGATCTAGAACTAATAATGACCCACAATAAAGGGGAGAATAATGAAAAGATACATGAGCTGGCATGGAATACGTTCAAAAAAGCTACTGAGAGAGCAAAAGAGTTGAAACTTTATGGTGCTGGACAGGATCTACTATCAGATGCGTTCTCTGGGAATGTCAAAGGTATGGGACCAGGTGTTGCAGAAATGGAGTTCACAGAGAGAAAAGGCGAGCCTGTGATTGCATTTATGATGGACAAAACCGAGCCTGGCGCCTTTAACCTACCAATATTCAGAGCCTTTGCAGATCCATTTAACACAGCTGGTTTAGTAATTGATCCATCTATGCACTCTGGTTTTATCTTTGAAATATGGGATATACATGAGCATAAATCAGTAAAAATGAAAATCCCAGAAGAGATATATGATGTATTAGCACTAATTGGGGCTAAATCCAGATTTGTGATAAAAAGAGTATACCCAAAGGAGGGTGGAAAACTACCAGTTGATGAACCAGTTGCAGCTATCTCAACAGAAAAACTCTATCAGATCGCTGGTAAGTATATTGGAAAAGATGACCCTGTCGCCCTAGTGAGAGCACAATCTGGTCTACCTGCACTTGGTGAAGTGCTAAATCCATATGCTTTTCCACATCTCGTCTCAGGGTGGATGAGAGGATCACACAATGGGCCGATAATGCCAGTCGGAGTTAAAAATGCTATCTGCACAAGATTCGATGGACCACCAAGAGTAATAGCACTCGGGTTCCAACTATCCAATGGAAAACTAGTTGGACCAGTGGACCTATTTGACGACCCTGGCTTTGACCTGGCAAGAAGAAAAGCACTTGAAATAGCTGATTACATGAGACAACATGGCCCATTTGAACCACATCGATTACCATTAGAGGACATGGAATACACCACATTGCCAAAAGTCATGGAAAAAATCAAAGACAGATTCAAAGAACTGAAAGACTAAAGAGATGCTTTTCAAGAGTAGCCTTTATATATCAAAAGTTTTATTCTCACCTTTACCTATAACCATATAGAGGTAAACACAAGACATGGCAAGGATACACGCGAGAAGAAGAGGTAAATCTGGATCAAAACATCCAATGAGAATAGAACATCCAGAGTGGAGTGCGTTAAACCCAAAGGAAATTGAAAACAAAATAATAGAACTCGCCAAAGAAGGAAAAACCACTAGTGAGATTGGCATCATACTAAGGGATCAATACGCAGTACCAGATGTTAAAATAGCAACTGGTAAAAAAATTACAAAAATATTAGAGGAATATAAACTACAGCCAGAGATACCAGAGGATCTAAGGAACCTGATAAGCAGAGCAGTTAACATAAGAAAACACCTAGACAAACACAAAAAAGATATACACAACAAAAGAAACCTTCAACTAGTAGAATCAAAGATAAGGAGACTAGTGAAATATTACAAAGAAACAGGTAAACTACCAAGAGAATGGACCTATTCTATAGAAAGCGCAAAACTAATTGCAGAATAAAGGTCTTAGCAAAACCTCTTTAATAATTTCTTATATAACTACCCCCCTGGGATTATGAAAGACGAGCTTTTCAAACTAACAAAAATCGCTAAAGAGAAAATAGAAACATTTCCAAAAAAAACCGTTGTTAGAGTGATCTCACATTATGATACAGATGGGATCACCTCTGCAGCTATAATCTGCAAAACCCTACATCGGATGGGTTACAAATTCCATGCTACTCTTATGAAAAACCCTTTCAAAAAAGGCCTGGAAAGACTAAAAAAAGAAAATGGAAAAATAGCTATTTTTTGCGACATGGGAAGTGGACAAATAGACAGAATAAAAGATCTTAACTATGAGAGTATAATTATTTGTGATCATCACCAACCAATGAAAAACGCGGAAAGGAATGATAAAATATTAGAGATAAATGCACACTTGTGCAATATCAACGGTAGTTTCGAAGCAAGCGGAGCTACCATAGCTTTTGCCCTAGCTAAAACTATTGATGAAAAAAACATTGACCTACTCCCACTTGCCCTAACAGGTGCAACAGGGGATAAACAACATCTCAACGGGTTCAGAGGATATAACAAGGAATTGCTTGAGCTAGCGCTGAAAAACAATCTCCTAGAGGAAAGAAAAGAATGGTTTAACCCTAGAAACAGTATAAATGATGAGCTATATTACTCAATAGAACCCTACTACAGGGGTTTATCTGGAAGAAAAGATAAGATAAATGAATTTCTAAAAAAACTAGGTATCACCGATGATATTTTTGATGAACTAGACAATGAGAAGAAGAAAATTTTAAAATCCTCTTTGATCCTACATTTACTTAAAAACGGATGCAGCCCTGAGACAATAAAGTCTCTCACTCAATCAAAATACTTCTTCCCCTATATGGGTTACAATTTAGATGACCTCGCCGAATTATTAGATGCATGTGGAAAAAGCGGTGAAAAAGCCCTGGGTTTACTTATCGCCCTAGGAAATAAACATCTAGTTGG
>QMST01000025.1 GCA_003649745.1 Thermoplasmata archaeon
AAAGTGCCTTTTGAGATAAAGAAATTCTCCACCAAGGCTACTGCTACTTTGAGTGGAAACATTTTAATCACAGATGGAATGCCAGAGGATGACCAATGGCCTGCTATCACAAGAGACCAATATGGGAATATTGTTGTAACATGGACACACCAAGCAAGTCCAGTGGAGACAAACATTGGCTTAGCATACTCCAGTGATGGAGAGGCATGGACTGCTGGTTTGATAACACTAGATGGTGCCCCAATGTACTCAGATATTGCATATGTCCATGGCGCTGATTTCGAAGGAGGAGGAGATTTCACAGGTTTATGGGGTGTATATGGTGACATTGCAAATGACCAAATAGGTTTCTACAGGATCGCGGATATAACAGATGATAGCACATATGAGTTTTACACATGGCAGACAACCTATGAAGATATCACATACTGTGCAATAGCAGATAACACATGGTATAACGAGTTTAACTATGATATAACGGGGCCAACAAATATGTACATATACCATGAGGTATACCAACAATATGATATTCCAAACTGTCCTACTCATTGGTATACTGATGGTGAGACGACTGCAGGTGGAGTAGGATACTTTGATGCACAATCTAGACTAAAAACAGCACCAGCATTTGATCCAGATATGGCCTGTCTACATGACAACGATCCTGCACAGACAGAGAGTGACTATGTGCTACTGACCTGGCAACATGACAATGAGACAACTGGCCACAGTGAGATAGTACTGAAGAAGATAGTTCCAGAGATAGAACCAGATATAGAGTACACACCATACCAGTGGTACATTGCGAAGGGAGACACCTTTGATGCTGCACATCCCAACATCGGCGCATCTGGAAGCAACGCGGTTGTTGTTTACATGTGTAGTGACAATGTCTTTGGCGACTGGGATATAAAATGTGCCTATAGTAGCGATGATGGAATGACATGGCAGACCAGTACTGTTGCAAATGAGCCTCAGGTAGACGAGGTGTACCCCGCGGTTTATATGAGTGGTGAAAAAGCATACTGTGCATATATTAAACAAGGAAACCTCTACCTAGTAGAATCTGATGATGGAGGTGCTACGTGGGGAGAGCCTGAGCAGATAAATGAGGTGGATGGAGCTGTTGTAGCAGAGGAAAACTCAGTTGATATACACCCAGCAGGAGTTGTATGGACTGATGATAGAAATGGAAACAAAGATATTTATTATGCCAACGTAGCAGCTGCACCAGCTATAGCAATCAGTAGTATATCCGGTGGATTTGGGGTATCTGCTGTTATAGAAAATGTTGGTACAGCTGCAGCAACAGATGTAAGCTGGTCTATAGATTTATCAGGAATCGTATTCCCAAGTCATAGGGAGGGAACAATATCGTCTTTGGAAGCTGGAGAATCTACAAAAGTTAGCAGTGGTTTCATCTTTGGCCTAGGACCTATAACAATAACAGTAAGTGCAGGTGGTGCAACAAAAACAGCCTCAGGAATGGCATTTGGGCCTATAGTGATAGGAGTAAAATAATCTCTCTTAAAAACTTTTTTTCTTCTTTTTATTTTTTAGGATTAAGTTTTTAAATACGGAGTCTAATCTTTTTCCATATTACAGCTAATATATTCCTGAGGTAAATTGGATGTCCTATAAATATCTTAAAAACAAAAAACTAAATAAGACAATAGCAAAAAAAAGAATAGAAAAACTTTTCAAATTAGCAGAGGAAAAAGCATTTTCAAATAAATTAAGTCTGGCAGATAGATATGTAGAGTTAGCTAGAAAGATATCAATGAGGTATAGAGTGTCTATTCCAAGAGAGTTTAGAAGAAAGTTCTGTAAAAACTGCTACAGGTATCTACAACCCGGTGTTAATGCTAGGGTAAGGTTGACCTCTGGTAAACTAGTGATCTACTGTAGAAATTGTAGGGAATTTACAAGAATACCAATCAAAAATAGGCGCTAGACTTAAATATTATACTTTTAATTACCGATAACCTAATAAAACTATAATTTCTATGAAAACAAGGTATTGATAAAATATGACAACAGTGTATGATATCCCTGCGAAGGATTTGATAGATGCAGTTGCTCAAAAACTGAAGAAAATAGAGTCTATAGTAGAACCAGAGTGGAGTGGTATAGTGAAAACTGGTGCTCACAAAGAGAACCCTCCTTTGGAAAAAGACTGGTGGCATATCAGGTGTGCCTCAATTTTACGAAAAATCTATATAAATGGGGCTATAGGTGTTGAGAGATTAAGAGCAGAATATAGTGGGAAAAAAGACAGGGGCTCAAAGCCTTATAAGGTGAGAAGTGGAAGTGGTGCTATAGTTAGAAAAGCACTTCAACAATTGGAGAAAGCAGGTTTTGTAAGTAAAATAAAAGGCAAGGGAAGAGTTTTAACACAAAAGGGTAGATCATTCCTTGCTAATACAGCGCATGAGGTTGTAAAAGGTAGATAATAGAAGTTTTGGAAAACAGGACAAATTAAATTATGGAAGATGATGAATTAGAAGAACTAAGAAGAAAGAAATTACAGCAGCTTCAGCAGTCTGCAGAAGAAGAAAAAGCGTTAGAAGAAGCAGTAGCGCGAGAGGAATTCGAGAGACAAAAAAGAATGATACTAAGAGCGATACTCACCTCAGAGGCTAGAAACAGACTTGCTAGGATAAAACTAGCGAGACCAGAGGTTGCAGAATCAATTGAAAACCAGTTGATACTACTGGCGCAATCTGGGAAGATAAGAGAGAAAATAACAGATGAACAACTTAGGATAATAATCTCTAAGATAATGCCGAAGAAAAAAGATTTTAAGATAAGAAGAGGAGGTTTATATTAAAAGATGGCGAGAAACAAACCCCTTGCAAAAAAACTTAGACTGCTTAAAGCCCTGAACAGCAATAGACGGGTTCCAGCGTGGATTGTAATAAAGACAAATAGGAGATTCACCAGGCATCCTAAGGTTAGAAACTGGCGGAGAAACAAGTTGAAAAAATAAAAGAAATTTATTAGTGGTGATGTTAGAGCTATGGCAGAGAAGGAGTTAGAAAGAATATACGTTATTCCATTACAAAAAATAAAACAATATACTACAACATCTAGATTGGCACCAAGAGCCATTAAAGAGATAAAAAGATTTCTAGTTAGACATATGAAGGTTGAAGAAGAAAAGATATGGGTTGATAACTCTGTAAACGAGAACATCTGGAGTAGAAGCAAATATAAGATACCTAGCAGGGTTAGAATTAGAGCTATTAAATTCGATGATGGAGTTGTAGAGGTTTCATTACCGGAGCTTGAGTTAAAAGAATCGAGGAGAGAGGAGTTAAAAGCTGTTAAAGAGACAAAGAAACCTATACTTAAAAAAGAGGAGAAGAAACCATCTGAAGAGGAGACAAAAGAGGAAGGCAAAGAAACAAAGGAGACAGAAACCCAAGAGGAAACAAGTGAAGAAGAGGGACAAAAAGGTGATGTCGAGACAGAAGTGAAAAAAGAACCATTGAAAGAGACCAAGACAAAAGAGGAGAAAACAGAAGAGAAACAACAGAGTGGCACTCAAAAGAGTGAAGAAAGATTTACAGAAGAAAGTTCTAAAGAAAAAAATAAGACAAAAGTGGATTAGATTAACATGTTGGAGCTAATGGATTTCGAGAGAAATCCAAACATTGGTATTTTTTGTAGGGCAAATGAAAATGTTGTATTTGTTAGAAAAGGTTTACAAAAAAGATTAAAAAAGAGGATTGAAAAGGCTTTAGAAGCAAAGCTGGTTGAAATAAACATAGCAAACGCGAATATAATTGGATCCATATTAGCTATTAACTCTAAGGGAGCAGTTGTTACAGATTTTGTCGATGAGGAATCCTTTAACGTTTTAGAGAAACATGGTCTGCAGGTTCTTGCTATTGAGGATAGGTTAAATGCTGCTGGGAATAATATACTAGTTAATGATCATGGTGCACTGGTTCATCCAGATATCAAAAAATCTAACTTGAAAAAGATAGAGGATACGCTTGATGTGCCTGTTTACCAGGGGACTGTTGCTGGGTTAAAAACCGTGGGTATGGCAGCTGTTGTGACAAATAAGGGTTTGTTATGTCATCCAAAGGTTGAAGAAAAAGAGAGAGATCAGCTGGAATCCATTTTTGATGCGGAAGTTATGATTGGTACGGTTAACCATGGTATGCCTCTGATTGGTAGTGGGCTTGTTGCGAATTCAAAGGGTGCAATAATTGGGAGTTTAACAACTGGTATAGAACTGAATAGAATAGAAGAGGCATTAGATTTCATATAGGTGTTATAAAAAAAATCTTGATAAAACAATAATTTTATATAGTATTCTAAATATATTTATTTTTTAGATAAAAATGTTGTATGCTTCTATAAAAATTAAAAAAATACTTTGCATCTACATAATTCTAATATTTTTATTATCATCCGCATCTTTAGCATACTCTGTTTCAAAAACTTCTAAAAAAACCCTAATTATGATAAAATCCTGCTTATCCGGCGGAGACGATGAATATGATACTCCAGCATTTCATATAAACGATAAATGGGTATATAAAATGAGTTTTAACTATGAATCATCTGTTTTAAAAGCTAATGGTAAAATTAAAGATTACACCGTGTTGGTAGAAAGCATTGAAGATAACAGATATAAAACAAAGATTACAGGAAGTTTCTCTGGAAACGCTGGTATTTTTGGTTTAATCCCTGTGGGATCTACAAGCGGCTCAGTTTCAGGATACGCCTATGTTAATAAAAAGGACATCGCATATATACAGTTTCTAATTAATTCAAAGGGTAAAATAAGCGGAGGTGCCTTCAGTTTTAACATAGATGCAACTATGGATCTTGATCCACCATGGAAATATATCGATTTTCCTTTAAAAGTCGGTAATAAATGGCGATCATATTCAGATGTAACCTTAAAGATCCATTACAAAATCAAAACACTATTAGGCGTTGTTATCAAAGAGGATGATTATAAGAAAAAATTTACCATAGATGAGATGTTGAAATGCACAAAAGATCACGTTAAGATATCTACAAAGGCTGGGACCTTCAAAGATGCTCTCCTGATAGAAAATGAAACCGGTAGTAAGATAATTATAAATATATGGTTTTCTCCATCCGTTGGTAACATGGTAAAATGGGTGTACAAAGATGTTAGTGGCTCTGATAAAATAGAGTTTAGCATGGAGCTAACTTCTTTTAAATATAAATATAACTCTCCACCAAATACTCCAAAAAACCCATCGCCAGAGGATAATGCAAAAGATGTAGATGTTGAAACCTCCCTCTCATGGGATGGAGGAGATCAAGATAAAAACGATGTTGTCACATATGATATCTACTTAGGCAAGAGTCAAAACCCATCTAAAATTGGAAGTATATCAAAGCCATCAACACAAAAAAGGATAACATTTGATTTAGATGATAAACTAGAATATAATACGATTTATTATTGGAAAGTTATTGCTGAAGATAAAAATGGTCGTAAAAGCGAAGGATCCCTCTGGTGTTTTACTACAGAGGACAACAATTCAAATAATCCTCCATATACGCCTTCTAATCCATCACCAGGCAATGGTGAAACAGAAATCAACATAAGTGAACCTGTTTTTCTCTCATGGGATGGAGGAGACCCAGATAAAAATGATACTGTAACTTATAGTGTTTATTTTGATAAAAATTCAAACCTGTCGAATAAGATTTACACCTTTTCAAAACCAGCTACACAAACAAGATTATCCTTTAAGCTTAACATAAGTTTAGAAAATTCTACAAAATATTATTGGAAGGTAATTGCAACCGATGACAAAGGCAATAGCAAAGAAGGCCCTGTTTGGAATTTTGCAACACAGGGTTATGTTCCAGAAAACAGACCTCCTTTCAACCCTAGTGATCCAACACCAGCAGATAAGAAGAAAGGTGTTGATATTAATCCTACTCTTTCTTGGCATGGCGGAGACCCTGATGAGGGTGATACAGTAAGATATGACATCTACCTTGGGACAAGCAGGGATTCTATGCAGAAGAAAGACTCTATCTACAAACCAGCTACATTACATCAGATATCATATCATTTGAACAACCTCTGGGAGAAAACCTGGTATTACTGGAGGATAGTGGCTACAGATAAACATGGTGAAACTGTTAAGGGACCCATATGGAGTTTTAAAACCAAGATTGTAGATAACGAGCCACCATATGTATGGATACAGAAACCTGTCGAAGGTGGTATATATATAAATGACAAACTTAGATTTACCGATGGGTTTATCTCTATATATCTACATCATCCACTGATAATAGGTCCTATTACTATAAAAATTGTAGCTGCGGACAATGTAGAAGGTGGAATAGCAAAGGTTCAGATTTTTATAGATGATGAACTACGCTACGAGGATAGCTCTTCTTATGGAACTGTTGAATGGAGATGGGATGATGTGTATTCTTTTTCAGATAATCATTGGCACATTATAAAGGCAGTGGCATATGATCTTGCTGGTAATATGGGGTCTGCAGATATAAAGGTTAGAAAAATACTCTAAATATTTAAACTATAATAATATTTAAAATTAATTATTTTTTTAGAAAAAATTAAATATATGTGGGTTATTATTAAATCAGAGGTTAAAAAAATGAAAGCAAAAACAGGTTTTAAAAAGTATGTGATAATTATCACCTTTCTACTTATTTCCACAGCAGCAATAGCCCCACTAACACAAGGTATCACTTTAAAAAATATAGGAAAAAACATTTTAAGCACGATAGAAAAGAAAACTTCTCCAAAATATACCACACTAGGCTTCAGAGATTTTTCAATAACAATACATAGGATAAAAAAAGAGGACTCAATTGACCCTGGTAAAGGCTCAGCAAATTGGAAACTTTACATGTATGTAAATGGGGAAAAGAAAACACTTGACAAGGATGGAGATGATGTAATAATAGATAAAACAATAACATGGGATGATGCAATTTCTGATAACACCACTTCTATAAACATCAAATTTGAACTACTTGAAAAAGATTTTGGATATTGGCCAGATGAGCATGATATAGCCGATATCAGTGCACATCCTGGTGGAGGAAAGGATAATAGTAAAGACTTTGACGCATGTAGAGGCGCTGTGTTTATGCGCACTTACAACCTAGAGACTGGAAGTTGGATGGCTGAGGATGAAAACAATGATTATCTAAAAATTGATGATCAATCAGATATAAAATGGTTTATCACAAGTGGTAACTTTGATGGAAGTACACATAAGGATGAGAATGATGCAACAATCTGGT
>QMST01000026.1 GCA_003649745.1 Thermoplasmata archaeon
CATAGAAGGATTATAAAAAGAGAGATGCCCATGATGCTTGGTGCCTCAGCGCTACTGGCTGCTACAATACTAGTTGGAAGAATAACCTGGTTCATAGGCATTATTTTCCTAGTCTCATTTGTCGTCTATATGATATATATACTAAAAGTGGCATCAAAGGAAAGAAAAAACAACATACAACTAAATCTTGGTAGAGACAATAATATCAAAAAATATATTTTATTTGTAATCTTTGGCCTACTAAGTGTTATAATAGGAGCCAAGTTACTTGTAGATTCATCTGTTGCTATTGCCCATGCCCTATCTGTTCCAACCGTGGTGATAGCATTAAGTGTTGTATCAATGGGAACCTCTCTACCAGAGCTTGCTGTCTCTCTACTCTCAGCAAAGAAAAAAGAATTTGAGATATCTGTAGGAAACGTTGTTGGCTCCAACATATTCAACATATTATTCATAATCGGCTTGTCATCGGTTATAACACCAATACAGATTGACATAAAATCCATGTTCTCCATTTTATTCCTCCTAGTTATAAGTCTTATACTAATACCCATCCTGTACACAGGGTATAAAATATCAAAAATAGAAGGTGCTTTATTACTGATCTTATATGTCTCCTACCTTTCCTGTCTCTATATAATGTAATGTAAAAGAATAGGGTGAAAAAAATATGATGAGAAAAAATGAGTTAATGGCAGCATTTTTGATAGCACTTTTCTTCCCGGTAACATATTCCACAGCTATCTTCATAACACAACCTGTGGAAAAAGCTGGTGTAAAAGCTTTTGAAAACCCTAGTGAGCCGACAAATATACTATTATTATTAGTGATCCTATTGGTCGTGACTCTGATGATATTGTTGATTGCAAAATATTGGAAAAAACAATTTATACAGTTTTTCATATTAGGAGCTGTAGCGTTAACATCTCTGTATGTGTTTTATCCATTGTTGCTTGTTTTTTTAAATACTGTTTTAGCTTTTAATTTAGCCCTGATACTAGCTTTTGTTCTTCTCATATTTCTAGTTAGATATCCTGAGTGGTATGTTATAGATCTCTGTGGTTTCATAATAGCAGTTGGTGCCACAGCGATATTTGGTATATCACTAAGTATTCCATTAGTGATTGTTTTACTTGTGATTTTAGCAGTATATGACGCCATGGCAGTTTATAAAACAAAACACATGATTGACCTGGCAGACAGTGTAATAGATTTGAAACTACCTGTTTTACTTGTTATACCCAAGAGAAGAGGTTATTCTTTTCTAAGGAAGAAGGAGCAGTTGAAAAAAAAGCTTGGAGAAAAAAAGGAGAGAGATGCATTTTTCATGGGGCTTGGTGACATAGTCATGCCAGGTATACTAGTAGTATCTGCATATCGTTTTATACCAAATGGGTTACCAGTAGCTGCTGGTATAACCATTGGAATACTGATTGGCTTTGCAGTGTTGATGGTTTTTGTTATGAAAGGTAAACCACAAGCAGGTTTGCCTTTTTTAAATAGTGGTGCAATTTTAGGTTATATCATCTCAAGTTTTTTGATCTTTGGCAAACTCGCTGGAATTGCCTTTTAAAGATTGATCTTGTAACCACATTTTTTACATTTTATCTCTTTGCCGTTAAATAACATTTTCTCATTACAGTTTGGACATCTAGCTTTTCTAATAAAATAATCTATCCACGCATTTTTGATCTCTGGTATCTCTTCTTGTTTTATCCTATCTAAAATTTTTTTATCCTCCGGGGTTTTCACCAGTACTTCTAGGTTAGAGATATCAAACATTTTTGCTGTCTCTGACCTGCTTCTATATTCAATTTTTACCCTGTGTGCTTTTTTCCGTAGGAAAAATGCTGAAATAATCACCCCACTTAGTAAACCACCTATGTGCGCCAGATGAGCGATATTATCTCCAACTACAAAAGCAAAATAAAATGTTTCTAACGCTGCGAACATCACCGCTGCAACCCACACAGGTATACGTGCAAGAATAACAATAAACATGGGTATAGGAAAAATAATTTTATCCCTTGGATACGTCGCGGCAAAAGCCCCAAGTATACCAAATATTGCACCAGATGCACCCACCAAGGGTATTACAGAATTCAGATTAAACAAGGAGTAAAAAATCGCTGCTGAAAAACCTGTTACCAGGTATATTAGAAAAAATTTCTTACCACCCACTCTATGCTCAAAAGCTAAACCCATAAAAAACAACACTATCATGTTACCCAAGATGTGCTCAAAACCACCATGTACAAACATGGATGTAAAAAGAGTATATATCTGAGGAAAAAAATCAGGGGACAAATATATTGGTCTAAAACCTAGATCATTTATGATTTCATTTGTATAAAATATAGACAATACAAAGACAAACAAGTTCGCAATCACTATAGCAAGTGTCATCGATAGTTTTTTAAAATAGGAAATAGCCAATGTCAACAATATGACAAATACTGCTATGATTGACACCAGAGACACAGGTAATATTACCATTCTCTTCTTCTCCAATCAAAAGCTATTATAATAGTTGTTATCACAAATATTATCATTATACAGATTTCATCCTTGTAATCTTTTATTTTTTCCTTTAAACCTGTGAATATTTCAGGGTTGTTAAAGCTTTTGTTATAAACTGGTTTTTTCAGATTCCAATCATAAATAAACGCTTTTGCAAAATACTGTGCTATGTTACTATTATTTTCCACGAGTATACCCAGTTCTCTGTTATATAGAAAAGAGTTTTCATTCCAGTTTATACTTGAAATAAACACTGTCCTGTTATCAACAATTATACCCTTATTATGAACATTTGTGAAATATGACCAGTTTGTATAAACATGTTTAACCCCAACCGAGTTGTTCTTCAAATATGAGACTGTTTTATTGTTCATCATGTTTATATGTTCATAGTCTGGATTATGATTTAATATTATTTTCACATTAACACCATCTTTAGATTTGTTTACAAGCTCCTTAAGCAATGGATTTGTTTTTTCATCCCATGATTTGTATATGTAAAGCTGCTCCATGTAGATGCTGTTTTTAGCTGATCTTATCAGATCTAAAACACTGCGTAGGCTATTATCTGGTGAGAGAACCAGTGAAATATTGAATGTTCCAATAGTACCCATTGGTTTAAACCTGGGTTTGTAAAAACCATTAGGAATAGAATAGTCAATGGTAAAATACTCTCCCAAAGGGAATATGTTTTCATCGTAGATAGAAACATCTGGTCTAGACAGATTGTAGTCATATAAAAAAATCTTTAGCAAATAGTTTGCCAATGTTTTATTTTTTAACATGATTCCCCATTCTCTGTTTCCAAAGGTGTTGTTCACTGGCACCCCGGTTTTTCCCCAGTTTGCACTCTCCACAACAATGATCTCATTATCTACTATCAAGTATTTTGCATGGTCAAAATTATATCGACAATATCCTTGTCTATCCTTGCCTATAAGTCTTATTTCACAACCATGTTTTGATATCTCATTTAGTATAAAGATTTCTCTTCTGTCTATTCCACCAGCTGGTGAACCCTCAATTAATAGTTTGATGGTAACATTTCTACCTAGAGCGTCTATTATTTCATCCATCAGCCAAGGGTTAGTAAACTCATACATGTTCATATAGATGCTCCTGTTCGCTGATCTTATCAAATCGGATAAAACCTTGAAGCTGCAATCTGGCGAGACAAAGGATGTCACAACTCCTCTGATTTTTAAGTTTTTGAATACAAAGTTTGACTGACCGATTTTCCATTTTCTCCAATCTCTCCAGTCCTTTGATGTGTTTGTATCTACCAATGTGTTATTTTTTATTTTTCTTTTTAAAATAAAACCTCTCTCTACTGCTCTTATTGAGTCACCATGCCACCCCTTAGGAGAGACCCTTGTTGTATCCCCATATACAACCATGTCTATGGTATGATTGTATCTATCTTTCAGCGCAACTATGTCTCCATTGTTGTTCAATGCAAAGTTTCCAATCAGTTTCATCTGTGGCACATTCAGCTGGGAGTCCACCTTGTATTCATAATTTGGTTTTTCTCCTCTCTCAATATAATAGGTTGTCGCATTTTCCGTGGCACATATAGAGGAAAAAGGTTTTAAGATGGTTTCATTTGGAAAGATTATACGGTTTTGATTGTTTGAACGTTTCAAAGGTGTGTCAGTGAGATACCATCCTGAGATGTCTATCTCATAGTTGGTTGGATTGTATATGGTTACAAACTCATCATCTGAATTCTTAAAGGTATACGGGTAAACCTCTGTGATCAACACTTTCCTCTCATTCTCCAATGGATGGGAATTCTCTATCAACACTATGCATTCAGCCATGTTATTGTTCTCATTGAGCTCAAAAACATTATTGTCACTATCAACAACAACATATATCCTGTGGCAGCCCTCTTTTAAACCCTTTGTATCCCAGTATACAGATGGATACTTTGGATAATTGGTTATATTATCATAATACTTATAACCAATAATATCTGACTTGTTTAAACTATCATGGTAAAATGTTACATTAAAACCAGATGTGTTCTCAGTGCCTACATTTTTAACCTTTGCTCCTATTTTTACTATCTCACCCTCCTTAAAGCAGTTGATACACTCGTTCTTTCTTAATATGGATAAATTGTAAACTATGAGATCTGGTATTTTGAGGTTTACACTGATGTTAAGATTGTAGATTATAGATGGATCGTTTTCACATATCCCTGAAATATCAAACTTGTAGGTATATGAGGAAAGATTTTGGAAATCAGGATATATTTCTATGGTTATCAAAGCTTCTTCATTAACATCCAAAAATATTTTATTAGCCTCTAGAGTATATGACCAGCCTCTGGGTAAACCTTCTAGATTCAAAAATATTATTTCCGGTAGAGAACCTGTGTTGATAAGCCTAACATCAAAGGAAAAAATTCTACCAGGTTTTAAATAAAATATGTTCATCTCTAGATCTATTTTAAAATTATAGAAACCCTGTCTAACCGTAACATTATCATCTATGAGGATTGTTGTATTTATCCCTCTTATCAGGATTCTATAACCGGAGCCAATGGGTACAGCTAGTTTATAGTATCCAGGGATGTTTGGAAAGTTCTCATCAATGTTGTTGCCCTCAGTTAAATATATATCCAATATTATATTATTTTTATCCTTAATTATCACTGTTTTATTCTGGAAAATAGTTGTTTCATTTTTTGCTACACCTGAGACAAAACCACCTTTTGAAAAACCATTTACAGTAGAATTGTCTAAATCTAAAAGGAGAATATCTTTATATAGTTCTGCAATTTTACCATTTTCTCTTTTACATTTAACCTTGAGCCATGCTGAAGATGAATTCCATATATCTCTATAATATTCTTTATATTCTCTTTTGAATCTTAGATGAAACCAACCATCCCAGCAGCCAGCAGAGTTTGCTTTAACAAGTATATAATAATATGAGTAACACCATCTGTCTTCATTTGGATCCCATATCTGTGTAGCAGGATATTTATCAGAAATATTTCCTACGATATATGCTTTTATAGAAAGATTCTCAAAAGGATCTGCATTTCTAATCTCGACTTTGATAGAAAAAGGCAGACTATAGCTGTTTCCCTCTGGTATTTTACCAATATATTTTGGGAAATATATAAGATCTAGAGAAAAACAGCTATTGCTATCAGCTAAACATGTTATTGAGGAAGAAAAAAATGTGATAACAATTATTATATATACTAATGGTGCTACTTTATTCCTGTTTTTTTGAGAAAACATACATATAATCAAAAAATAGTATATAATATAAAATAATTAAAAATTTATTGTAAAAAAATAGGTTAGAGAGAAAGGCGACGGTGGTTTTTAATGTACATAACCCCAACCGTTTCCGTGTTCACCCTCGTTTCCACCATCATCTGGTGGAAATAATGGGATCTTTTTGCCCTGCTGTGACATTGGATGAGGTTTTGTTATAATTTTAATTATGCCTTCTATTTTCTTAGCTATTCCACCATTATGTGGAGATGGCGGCATGGGCGGTGTTGGTGGCATAATGTGTATCTTATGGAGAACTAATACCCTTTTGGATAACCATATGTTCCAAAACCTTGTTGTTTTACCTGGCTCTGCATATACTGGTATAGTCCTTGGTAAATATCCTTTTTTAATAGCTGTCAAATGGACGGTCCTTGCCTTATCTATATAGACTTTTATAGAGTATCTTCCTTGAGTATCAGAAAAAGTGAATTCACCAGTGTCGGATACTATTTTTACACCAGCTATTGGTTTATATGTATCGCTATCAAATACTCTACCCTGTATTATTGCAGGTTCAATGCTATCAATATGGAGGGTTGTATCAAGGACAAGGATTCTTTTAAATGCTACATTGTAGTTGCCTAAACTATCTCTATAAACAGCTTTAAGGTAATAATAGCTGTTTTTATCCACCTGAGGTGCAGAAAATGTCACAATTGAACCATAATGGACTTTGCCAGCAAAACTTACTCTTGCGCGAACAAGCAGACAGGTATTTCCATTGTCTTTATAGACGGATACTGTGAAATCTGCTCCTTCTTTAACAACCGTCGGTGCTTCTATTTTTATAATACCAGCTGACTGATGAATGTAATAATTAATGATTCTGCTCAGAATACCATAATTTGTTTTATACACCTTATACGAACTACTGGTATACGCTGCACTTCCACTCAAGCAGATACTGAATATGGATGTTATCATCAAACCTACCATCAATACTACCAAGACTGTTTTTTTCATCTTAACTTCACCTACCATCTACTTTTGTAACATATTTTGTTAAAATTAATATATAAAAATTATAGAACAAATATCGAATTAACTATTAAGATAAATCTCATTTGTAAAAGAGTTGGAGAGTGACAGGCCAAACGGAGAGATAGGAAGGGGTGGTGAGAGGGGTTTTATAATAAACTTGGCCAGTCACTCACCACAACTTCTTACTAGTTTATATTGTGATTTTGAAAGTATTTAAAAATTCTAGAACAAATATCGAATAATAATATGGAAAAAAATTATGTTATGGTTTTCAATATGTGATCTAAGTATTCTATAGAAGGGGAAAATGATATATTTATGAAAAAAGGGGAATTGGTGTTCATTGGTTTGGGGTTATATAATGAGAAAGATATTTCGCTAAAGGGAATCGAAC
>QMST01000027.1 GCA_003649745.1 Thermoplasmata archaeon
AGGTAGAGCAAAACATGGTTTGCCTGTTGGCGCACGTTTAAACTGCGTTGATAACACTGGGGCAAAAATCGTTGAAATAGTTATGACTCCAAATATAAAAGGAGTACATAGGAGATACCCAGCTGCAGGTATAGGTGACATGGTAGTAGTAAGTGTTAAAAAGGGAACACCTGAGATGAAAAGACAGTTGTTTAGAGCGGTTATAGTAAGGCAGAGAAGACCATTTAGAAGACCTGATGGAACGATGGTGCAATTTGAGGACAATGCTGCAGTGATTGTAACACCAGAGGGGGATATGAAAGGATCTATGATAAAAGGACCTGTTGCATTGGAGGCTGCTGAAAGATGGCCACGAATTGCTGCTGCAGCCTCTATGATAGTATAAAAAAATTTAAAAACTAAGGTGAAATAAGGAGGAAATTTAAGTTAGAAAGGAGATAAAAAAATGGTGTCAACTCAACCAAGAAAACAGAGAAAAATGTTGTATAATGCACCACTTCACAGGAGAAGAAAATGGTTAGCTGCACATCTAGATGAGCCTCTATTGTTGAAATATGACAGAAGAAGCCTACCTGTGATCAAAGGTGACACAGTGAAAATCATGAGAGGCATATTCAGAGGACATGTGAACAAGGTTGCCAAGGTTGATGTTAAAAAAGGTTTTGTTGAGGTTGAAGGAGCAATAATGACCAAGGCTGATGGTAAAAAAGTAGCAAAACCAATACATCCAAGTAACTTGCTCATAACAAAACTTAATCTCACAGATCCCTGGAGGAGAAAAAAACTAGAAAAGGGTCTGCCAGAAGAGGTTAAAAAAGAAATTGAAAAAGAAGCAGAAGAGCAACTCAGAGAGATAGAAGAGGAAAAAACAAAAGAACAGGCTGAGACAGAAAAAACCGAGGAGATAAAAGAGGGAGAAAAGAAAAAAGAGGAGAAGGTAGAGGAAAAACCTGTGGAGAAAAAAACAGAAAGTAAACCATCTGCCAAGAAAACAACCATGAAAAAACCATCTGGTAAAAAAACTAGTAAAACCGAGAAGGAGGAGGTGAAAAAACAGTGAGTAAACATCTCAAAAGACTAGCTGCACCAAGAGCTTTGAAAATAGAAAGGAAAAAAGAGAAATGGTCTATAAGATCAACATGTGGACCTCATCCCCTTGAGAGATCCATACCCTTAGGATTAGTAGTTAGAGACTACCTCAAACTATGTGACAAAGCCAGCGAGGCTAAAAAAATCATTGGAAAAGGAGAGATCATAGTAGATGGGAAACCCAGGAGAGATATCAGATACCCCTGTGGTTTGATGGATGTGATATCCATACCAAAGTTAAAAAAACATTATCGAGTACTCATGGATAAAAGAGGAAAACTAACACTTGTTCCAATCCCAAACAATGAGGCAAAATGGAAATACTGTAGAATAGAGGATAAAACAGTTTTAAAAGGTAAAAAAACCCAGTTGAACCTGCATGATGGGAGAAACATCTTAGTTGATAAAGACTCCTACAAGACAAATGATACCCTAAAGATCTCTCTACCGGATCAAAAAATACTATATCTTCTACCATTCAAAGAAGGAACAACCTCCATGATAATCGGTGGTACCCACATTGGAGAAATCGCAGTTATAGATAAAATAGAAGTGACCAGATCATCTATGCCAAATGTTGTTCATCTTAAAAATAAGGATGAAAAATTCCAAACTATAAAAGATTATGTTTTCCCCATTGGGAAAAACAAACCTGAGCTAACTCTTCCAGGAGTGGAGATAGAATAAAATGAACAAGGACAACCCTATGTGTAAACCCAGAATAGCAAAGGTCACAGTCAATATAGGCGTGGGTGAAGCTGGAGAGAGACTCAAAAAAGCAGAAACAGTGCTAGAAAACCTTACAGGACATAAACCAGTGGAAACTATATCAAAAACAACCAACAAGGAATGGGGCATTAGAAAAGGAATGCCCATCGGATGCAAGGTAACACTAAGAGGAAAAGATGCAGAGGATTTCCTAATCAAAGCATTCAAGATAAGAAAAAACAGGATACCGGATTACTCATTTGATGATGACGGCAATGTCTCATTTGGTATCCCAGATCATACCTTGTTTGAGGGCCAAAAATATGACCCAGAGATTGGAATATTTGGAATGGATGTCTCCATAACAATAGAGAAACCAGGGTATAGAGTTAAACATCGGAGAATAGCTCGTAAAAAAATCCCAAGAAAACACAGAGTTACCATGGAGGAAGCAATAGAGTTTCTATCCAACAAATTCAACTTGGAGGTTATAACCTGATGAAGATAAAAAAAAGAGAAAAAGAATATGGACGTAAAGAAGGCTGCGAAAGATGCGGCAGAAAAAGAGGAATCATAAGAAAATATGGTTTACATTTATGCAGACAATGTTTCAGAGAAAAAGCAGAGGAACTAGGTTTTAAGAAATACGATTAAAAAAGGGGGTAAAAAGAGAGGATGTTAAATGATCCATTATCAGATGCAATGTCCACTATTAAAAACGCGGAGCAGAAAGGAAAAAAAGAGTGTATAATAAAACCAGCGTCAAAGGTGATCGGTGGTGTGTTAAAGGTTTTAAAAGAAGAGGGTTACATCAAAGAGTTCGAACTTATAGAGGATGGAAAAGCAGGTGTGTTTAAGGTAACCTTAAACGGTGTTATAAACGACTGCGGTGTGATAAAGCCAAGATACCCTGTGAAATACATAGAGCTGGAAAAATGGGAAAACAGATATCTACCAGCTCGTGATTTCGGCATACTAATACTAACCACAACGAATGGTATAATATCTCAGAAAAAGGCAAAAAAAGACAACATAGGAGGAAAACTTCTGGCATATGCCTACTAAAACAACACCTATACATATGGAGGGTTATAAAAAACATGGCGAAGATCCCAGAAATTGTTAAAAAAATACCAATACCAGAAAACGTTCAGGTTAACATAACCGAAAAAGGTATCGTAGAGGTTAAAAGTGAAAAAGCAATGCTTTCTAGAGAGCTAAAACACCATAGGATAAAAATAGAGGTCAAAGGTAACAATGTCGAGGTAAAATGCGAGCTGCCAAAGAAGAAGGAAAAAGCATTAGTTGGAACCTTCGCTGCACATATCAGAAACATGATAAAAGGCGTAACCGAAGGTTTTGAATACAAGATGAAAACCGTGTACTCACACTTTCCCATAAAGACAAGAGTAGATGGAAACGAGTTTATAATAGAAAACTTCCTAGGCGAGCGCTTCCCGAGAAAAGCAAAGGTACTTGAAGGTGTCCAAGTTGAGATCAAAGGGGAAATGATATACGTCAGAGGAGCAGATAAAGAAAAAGTCGGGCAGACAGTGGCAAATATTGAAAGAGCCACGAGGATAAAAGATAGAGATATCAGGGTGTTTCAAGATGGGATTTATCTAATTAGTAAAGGAGAATAAAAAAGTGGCTGATAACCATGAATGACAAAGAAGAATTTATTAAAAAACTCACATCCATCGAAGGCATAGGCAGAGCGAAGGCTTTGCAAATATACGAAAACAATTTCGACTCAATAGAGAAAATAAAAAAAGCTAGCATAGAAGACCTTGCCAAGATCAAAGGAATCAGTAAAGACCTGGCTAAAAAAATCAAAGATAATTTAGAAACAAAGGAGACTGAGGAGGCTAAAACTACTGAGAAAGAAGAAAAAATTGAAAAAAAAGAGGAAGAAGTTGAAATAGTTGAGAAAGAGAAAAAATATGAGGTAAAAATAAAACCTGAGCTGTTACCTCAAATAAAAAAAGCGTTAAGGATTAAAAAAACATTGAAGAAAAAGAAACCTGAGTTTTTGAGACAGGAATGGTTTAGATACAAACGATTATCTGAAAACTGGCGTAGACCAAAAGGGTTAACATCAAAGATGCGTAAACACATGAAATACAGGATAAGCACGGTAAAAATCGGGTTTAGAAGCCCTAGAGAGGCTAGATACCTCCATCCATCTGGATTTGAAGAAATAACTGTTTGCAATGTTAAAGATCTAGAGAAAATCGATGGTAAAAGACAAGCTGCAAGAATAAGCGGAACAGTTGGAACTAGAAAAAGAATTGAAATTGAAAAAAAAGCCGATGAGATGGGAATAAGGATACTAAACAAATTAAATAAGTGAGAAAGAGGGAGTGAAAAGGATAAAATGACTGATTTGAGAAATCAACGAAGACTTGCTGCAGAACTACTAAAATGCGGTGTAAACAGAGTCTGGATTGATGAGGATAGAATGGATGAGATTGCAAAAGCAGTAACAAGAAATGATATAAGAATTCTAATAAAAGGTGGTGCAATAACAAAAAGACCAGAAAAGGGAATATCCACCGGGAGAAAAAAGAAACTTAAAATGCAAAAAGAAAAAGGCCGTAGAAGAGGACATGGATCAAGAAGAGGAGCCAAATATGCGAGATTCCCTAGAAAAAGAAGATGGATCATAACCATAAGATCCGTAAGAAAAGTATTGAAACTTTTAAAAGAAAAAAACCTGATAGATAAAAAAATTTATCGTAAATATTATCTATCGGCCAAGGGAGGATCTTTTAGAAGCAAGGAACACTTATTATCCCACTTAGTCTCAGATAAGGTTATAAAAGAGGAGGATAAGAAAAAAATTCTTGAAGAACTAAAAAAACAAGAGGAAAAAGAAACAAAAAAGATAGAAAAAACAAAAGAGGAAAAAAAGACTGAGAAAATAGAAACCAAGAAAAAAGAAGAAAACAAGAGAAGTACTAGGAAGAAAACAAAATCAAAAACCACAGGTAAAACCAAAAAAACATCAACAAAAAAGGAGGGTAAGAAAGAATGAAACAGGGACCAAAATTTAGGGTTAAACCAAGGAGACAAAGAGATGGAAAGACAAATTATAGAAAAAGATTGAAACTGTTGAAATCAAAAAAACCAAGAATTGTTGTACGTAAAACACTAAAAAACATAATTGTCCAATTTATAAATTACAATATAAAAGGAGATGAAGTGTTAACATCAGCGATTTCAAGCGAGCTAAAAAATAAGAAATACAATTGGAAATTTTCTACATCCAACACACCTGCTGCATACCTAACAGGTTTATTAGCAGGAAAAAGAGCTGCTGAAAAAGGCATAAAAGAGGGAATATTAGATATAGGTTTGCATCACCCATCAACAGGTTCAAAAGTTTTCGCCGTAGTTAAAGGACTAAAAGAAGCAGGTGTATCCTGCCCCTGTGACCCCTCAAAAATACCAACTGAGGATAGAATTTTAGGGAAACATCTAAACGAGGCAATTCCAAAAGAGGTAGAAAATATAAAAAACAAAATACTAGGTAAGGGAGCATAAAACCTATGACAGAAGAAAAAATTGAGGAAAAAACAGAAGCTGCACCACAAGTGGAAATGCCCCTAGACTGGGTTCCAAGAACAAGACTAGGAAAACTAGTCAAAGAGGGAAAAATCACCAACATGAGCGATGCAATCAAAACAGGGCTGCCAATAAAAGAACCAGAAATAGTGGATATCCTACTACCAAATTTAGAAGATGAAATCCTGGATGTGAACATGGTTCAAAGAATGACAGACTCCGGTAGAAGAGTAAAATTTGTAATAACCGTAGCAGTTGGAAACAAAAACGGTTACATAGGCCTAGGTCAAGCTAAAGGAAAAGAAGTAGGAGCAAGCATTAGAAAAGCCATCGAAAACGCTAAACTAAACATGATAGAGATCAAAAGAGGCTGTGGTTCATGGGAATGCAGCTGCGGCAAACCACACACAATACCCTTCACTGTAAAAGGTAAAAGCGGCTCTGTTGAAGTAACAATAAAACCAGCGCCTAGAGGCGTAGGTTTAGCAGTTGGAGAAATAGCAAAAAAAATACTTGACCTAGCAGGTGTACACGATGCATGGGGTTTCGCCCGTGGAACAACCAGGACAACAGTCAACTATGCAAAAGCAGTTTTTGATGCCCTTAAAAAAACATCAGTGATTAGATTAAAAGAAGAAGAAAAAAAGAGACTAAGTGTAATATCAGGGTTCGCACCGTTAGAGGAAAACACTGTGGAAAAGGAGGAAAAACAATAATATGGCATTTGCGGTTATAAGAGTAAAAGGCACAGTAGGTGTAAACCCAAAAGCTAGAGAGACATTAAAAATGCTGAGATTAAACAGGGTAAACCACTGTGTAATAATCGAGGACAACAATGAAAATTTTAAAGGAATGTTACAAAGGGCAAAAGACTATATCACATGGGGTGAGTTGGACAAAGAAACAGCTGTTAAGCTGATAAAAAAAAGAGGTCGTTTAACAGGTGACAAAGAAATCACAGATGAGTATGTAAAATCTGCAACACCATATAGCAACATAGAAGAACTAGCAACGGGAGTAGTTGAAAACAAAATAAGATATAGAGAGCTACCAGATATCAAACCTGTTTTAAGATTGAACCCACCTAGAAAGGGATACGAGGGAGTCAAAAGATCCTTCGCAGAGGGAGGAGCACTGGGTTATAGAGGCAAAGAAATAAATAAACTGATAAAAAGAATGATCTGAAATATATCAAAAAATACTTATATGAGTTATATTCATTAACTGAAAAATAAGAGTATAAGGGTAGGGTGATGTAAAAAACATGGAGGAAACCCTGTATGATATAGAAATATACAAAGATGAAGAGGGAAAGTTTTTAGGAAAAATATTCTCAGAGGTTGATGGGGTTAAGGAGTTTAAAAGCAACAGGTTAGAGGATTTACTAAGAGACATAACATTTGATATTCAACTAGCTTTGGATGAGTTTTCAAAGAGAAGTACACTATTCACAGATGA
>QMST01000028.1 GCA_003649745.1 Thermoplasmata archaeon
ATATAGAGAGCTACCAGATATCAAACCTGTTTTAAGATTGAACCCACCTAGAAAAGGATACGAGGGAGTCAAAAGATCCTTCATGGAGGGAGGAGCACTAGGTTATAGAGGCAAAGAAATAAATAAACTGATAAAAAGAATGATCTGAAATATATCAAAAAATACTTATATGAGTTATATTCATTAACTGAAAAACAAGAGTATAAAGGTGATGTAAAAAACATGGAGGAAACCCTGTATAATATAGAAATACACAAAGATGAAGAGGGAAAGTTTTTAGGAAAAATATTCTCAGAGGTTGACGGGGTTAAAGAGTTTAAAAGCAACAGGTTAGAGGATTTACTAAGAGACATAACATTTGATATTCAACTAGCTTTGGATGAGTTTTCAAAGAGAAGTACACTATTCGCAGATGAATACCAAGAGGAAGAAATAAGATAAAAAAACACAGATCATCCTTTTTTCAATTAAATTTTTAAATTACCATCACCATAAAATACCAATTTCGATTTAAATAAGACATTAAACAACCCACCATACCCAATTAACTCACATACTCTTTTTACTGTAAACCCTTTATACAACAATCTAAAGGCTATAACAGAGACCATACTATTGGTCCAAAAAACTGTTTCCCTGCTCCATCCCATATAGGTTTTAGCACCAGCATCTAAAAACGAGTCTGCCATGCTCCTATCATATGCTGCATAACAGGCAGCTATATAAACTAGCGAGTTGGGTAGAAAACAATGCTGGTAGTAGTATCTAATAAGACCTGGTGTAAAAGCAACAAAATATTCATCTCCAATTTTTACCTCCACAATCATCTTATTCTCATATTCAAAATGATATTTTTCCCCTGTATCATCATCCCATGTCTCTCCTATGCTAACAACTATCTCATCAAGTATTCCATCACCATCAATATCCCAACAACCAGCATGTGTATCCATATACAGAATATCCACACAGAGGTTATATCTCATAAGACTTAGATTTACTTCATTATCTCCCTTATAGACAACATTATAACCTTTATGCTGAAGATCTTTTGATATCTCTCTACAATACCATTTCCCATAAACATGTTCAAAAGGGTTTAACAACAAAGCATTTCTGTTTCCATCAGCAAAGCTACTGATAGACACCCGAGAAAATGTTTTGTAACAATGGCTTATATTATGCAGTTTACAAGACTCTATGATCAAGATATATGATCCATCAACGAATTTCACATTTAAGGTATTGAAAACATATGTGGCAAACTTGATCATTGGCTGAGTGCAAAACCATTTAAGAAGTCTAGAGAAGTTATTTCTACCCACACATCTAAAACCCTTTTCTATTATCTCCTCATGCTTTATACTGTTTCTAAAAATTATCCCTCCATTGTTTAAAATATTTTTTTGAATATATGCACTGGTAAATATTGCAGATTCCAAGCTAGCAGATATAAGAAAAAGAAACACCAACATTGCACAGAGGTGCTTTCTCATCAGTCTGCCAAACATTCTAGTAAAATTATTTTTTAATCACTAGGTTCTAAACCCTGTATAAAATTTTCAAACAACTGCTCCAAGCAACCATTTACTAGACATGTGACAATAGTCATAGTCGCTATTACTATCAAAACAGGGAGCATAGCTATGATCACTATTATACACCCTATTGGGTTTGACGTAGACAATGACTGCGGTTGGATATTTTTATCTATCAAAGGCAGTAAATACTGCTTTAGCCTTTCTAAAATCTGAGTATTCCTAGCTAAATATCTCCTAAGACTGTTTATTTTAATATTTTCTCCATTTAAAGCTTCTAAAACTTTTGGGTTTCTTTTAATCTTAGCTAACAAATGATAGAAAGGCCATGGTTTCTCATTTAATAATTTTTTGATTAAACTGCTTATATTTGGCTTACCTATATAGTATGCCGGTGTTTCTCCTTTCCTAACATAATCAATGTTTATCAAATCTGAGACAGGTTTGTTCAGCCTCTGTTTTGCCCTCAATGTGAAAAGAGGAGAAACAATAGATCTACTGTTTCTGAGAGAAGCATTTGTGCCTATTACATTGGTAAAGGATGCTAAAACAAAGAGAGATGTCAGCCCTATCACCAATAGAAAATTGTTTTTTCCAAATTAATTCCTCCCGACATAGGAAATACTTACAAAATTATTTAATATTTTTGTATAATTTTTTAATAGTTTTTGAAAAAGAATATATTTTTTGTTATTTTGTGAAGATCTAATGATTTTATTAAACAAATAGAGAAAATGGTAACCTTTTTAAATACTTCTTGTATTTGATGATTTTATCCCCTTCATATGTTAAAAAGTGTTTAATATAAAATTTGGAGGTTCATTCTTTGAAATATACCAGATTTGAGAAGGCTCGTATTATAGGTGCACGTGCATTACAGATAGCAATGGGTGCACCTATATTGATAAAAATACCAAAGAATGTAATAGACCCTGTTGAAATAGCCATGATCGAATTTAAAAAAAACGCGATTCCAATAACTGTTAAGAGGAAGATCAATGCCAGAAGAAAAAATTGAACAACAAAAAGAGGAAAAAAAAGAGGATCTACTACTCTCTGAGGAGGTTTATCTCACTTCAGGTACCCATATAGGTACAAGGCAAAAAACAGCTGGTATGATACCATTTATCTACAAGGTCAGAAATGATGGTTTATACATTATAGATGTTCGGAAGACTGATGAGAGATTAAAAATTGCTGCCAAGTTTTTAGCTAGATTTGATCCCTCGAAGATACTCGTGGTTTCTGTGAGACAATATGGACATAAACCTATTACAGAGTTTGCAAAACACACAGGCGCAGTTGCACTACCAGGTAGGTTTGTACCAGGAACCCTAACCAATCCTAAGCTGAGGAACTATATTGAGCCTGATGTGATTTTAATCACTGATCCAATGGTTGATGCACAGGCTCTCTCCGAGGCGAGCAGCGTGGGGATCCCAATTGTTGCCTTGTGCGACACAAATAATGAGACAAAATTTGTTGATCTGCTTATCCCAACAAATAACAAAGGCAGAAGAGCACTGGCGATAATATACTGGTTGCTTGCCAGAGAAATTCTATTAGAAAAAGGAAAGATAAAATCCAGGGAAGAGTTCAAACCCACGGTAGAAGATTTTGAGGCAGAGATATAAATATTTGAATTTTATTTTACTAATTCTTAGTATAAATGATAACATAGAGGGAGAAACTATCTGTGAAAATCAAAGTTGGAAATAATATTTTACTGGTTGGAACAGCACATATATCTAAGGATAGTGTAGATGAGGTAAGATCAGCTATAAACGAGTTTAAACCAAATGTTGTCGCTGTTGAACTCTGCAAGCGAAGATATCAAACCCTACTGGAAAAAGAAAAATGGGAAAACACCCCTATAACCTCTTTTTTACAGACAGACAAAGCATTTTTGATACTTGCACAGACTTTTCTAGCATCTATCCAAAAGAAACTAGGTGAGGAATTTGGCTCAGAACCAGGTTCTGAGATGCTAACAGCTATTGAAGAAGCAAAGAAGCAGAATTTGAAAATAGAACTTGTAGACAGGGATATATCTGTTACACTTCGAAGAGCATGGAAAAAAATGGGTATAAGAGAAAAATTCCGGTTGATATGGGAGTTTATAAAGGCAATGGTTGGCTATGATGAGGAAGAGTTGGAAGAGATAGATTTGAAAGAGCTGATGAAAGAAGATGTTATGTCAGCTATGATGAAAGAATTCAGCGAGTTTGCACCTAGTGTTTCACATGTTTTGATTGATGAAAGAAATAAATACATTGCTAAAAAAATATTAGATGCAAAGGAGAAACATGGTAAAGTTCTCGTGGTTGTAGGAGCAGGTCATGTTAAGGGAATAAAAGAACACCTGGAGGGTGAAAAACCCTTAGATGATGTGGATATCAGAGAGTTGGAGCAACTGCCTAAAAAAAGAATTAGTGTTGCAAAAGTTTTTGCATACTCCATACCAGTCTTGTTTTTTTCACTTATACTTTATTTGATTATTACGAGGGGACCAGCGGCATTAGCAGATATTGGTAACATTTTCTTATGGTGGTTTTTAATCAATGGCTCCCTGTCTGCTCTTGGAGCTTTACTTGCAAGAGGTCATCCTTTATCTATCATCACTGCTTTTTTAGCCGCACCTTTTACCTCTTTAAACCCTGCTGTTGCCGCAGGATGGTTTGCAGGTATAGTTGAATTAAAATTTAGAACGCCAAAAATCAAGGATTTCCAGAAACTCAGGGAGATAAAATCCCTGAGGGATTTCTTCAACAATTCTTTTACCAGGTTGCTCATGGTTGTAGCATTTGCAAACATAGGAAGCACAATAGGAACAGTTATTGCAATACCATACATACTAAAACTTGGTTTGGGATAAATTTTTTATAATATAAAAAAACTGCTGGTAGAGGATCCTGAAAGAATATGAAAAAAAGAAAGGTCTATTACTCATTCCATGATATCCCAAGTGTAAGAGGTTCTAATCCTGTTTACCCATATGCTTATAGCTATGGAGAATCTCATGGTTGGCATTTTAGTGAAACAGAAATTAAACATATCCTAATTGCTATGTTCACCCTGGCGTTTGCGTTTTCTATTATTTTTATCTCAAAGGGTTTGGATATACTCTCTGCTGTGGGAATGGGTTTTCTTGGCATAGTCTCATCTTTTCTGCTGCATGAGCTTGGGCACAAGTTCACAGCACAAAGATTTGGCATGTGGGCAGAGTTTAGAGCCTATCCCATGGGGTTGCTCACTGTGATCATATTCATGTTAATCTCTATATCAACTGGTTTTCCAATCATATTTGCAGCACCCGGAGCAGTTTACATAATGGGACCAGCGGGCAGAAGAGAGATTGGAATTGTCTCAATAGCTGGTCCATCTGTTAACTTTCTAATAGCTCTAATCTCGTTTCCATTATTTTTGATTTTTTATGAAAGCGGGATAGGCTCCCTTTTTGGCATGATTTGTCTTATAAACTCTTTATTGGCAGTGTTCAACCTAATCCCATTTGGCCCCTTGGATGGTAGAAAGGTTATTGAATGGAATGCCTTGATTTGGGCTGCACTTTTAATACCTAGTTTAATACTTCTCGTAGCTGTAGAAAACATGGTCTACCTGATATAAGAAGAGATTTTTTCCCTAGCTTTTGCTTTTATTTCCTCTGTGAGGTTTTCACCATTTGTATCAATTGTCACAATTAGGGGGCCAAAGTTTTCAACCTCAAAAACCCATAATGCTTCTGGCATACCAAGTTCTTCTAACCAAAAAACATTTTTAACATTTTTAACATAGCTGGCAGCAAGTGCACCTGCGCCACCTGGGAATATGCAGTAGATGGCGCCAAATTTTTTACAAGCCCGGGCAGTAGATTCACCCATTCCACCCTTACCAATTATCATACCAACATTTGAATACCTTATGAACTCGTTTTCAAGTTTTTCTAGTCTCATACTTGTTGTGGGTCCTGCAGATACTATTTTCCATTTTCCACTGGTTTTTTTCGCAATAGGTCCACAATGTATTATAGCAGCATTCTTCAAATCAACAGGTGGTTTCTTTTTCTCCTTGTAAAGAGTTATTGCCCTTTGATGAGCCTTATCCCTTAGAGTGTAAACTATTCCGCTTATTCTTATTACATCCCCAACTTTGAATGTTTTTAAAATATTTTTATCCAAGGGTGTCTCAAGTATTTTCTCCTCTATCTCAGCCATTCTACTCCACCTTCTCCATAGATCCTTATCTTCCCATATCGATGAGCCCAGCATTGCATAACAATTCCAACTGGTAACGATGCAGGATGCCTATGTGCCAATTCTATATGAACATCTAGGACAGTGGTTTTACCACCAAGTCCCATAGGCCCAATACCTGTCTTGTTCGCAATCTCTATGATCTCTCTTTCCAACCTGCTAATCTCCCTGTTTGGATGTCTCTCACCCAAGGGTCTAAGCAGAGCTTTTTTTGCAATCTTTAACGAGAGATCAGCTCCACCACCTATGCCAACTCCAACAATTGTTGGAGGACAGGGTTTACCAGCAGCTTCTACTATATGATTTATTACAAATTTTTTGATGTCCTCTAAAGTATTTGTTGGGTTAAACATTTTTAAAGCTGACATGTTCTCACTACCGCCACCTTTTACAAGTAATGTTATTTCACAATCTTTACCTTCTGTTATCTCTAGATCAATATATGGAATATAGTTGCCTATATTGTTACCTGTGTTTTTATTTGTTATAGGATCTACAGTATTTGATCTAAGAGGGATTTCTCTAGTAGCTTTCTCTACAGCATTTAGCAAGGCTTTTTTCAATTTATCTCTCAAAGGAAACTCTGAGCCCATTTGGATAAAAAATGTCAATGTACCCGTATCTTGACAAATTGGTTTTTTTGCATCCCTTGCAATTTCAATATTTTGTAAAATAGATTTTAATATTTTTTTACCAGTTTCTGTTTTCTCTTTAGTTTTTGCTTTTTTTATTTCAGAAACCACTTCTTCTGGCAAGTTTGTCTCTACTTTTTTAATTAATTCAAATATCAATTCATCCAGTTCTTTCAGTTTCATCTAACATTCTTCCTAAAAAACAAATAAAAGAGGATGATTATATGTTTTTTCTTGGATTTCAAAGATAATCTTATTCTCTAACAATTATAATTTTGAAGTTAAGTATACCATTTGTACCAGTGGTG
>QMST01000029.1 GCA_003649745.1 Thermoplasmata archaeon
AATTCATCGGCATTCTTCCAGTCTATGCTTTGAGGGGGCCAGGAGTCTGCCAGTGTTAGCGTCATGTCCTCTATCTCCAAATCAGGTGGACCCAGTGCTCTCTTATATATGGTACCCTCGTTATTATTCTCAGATAACTCATCGACTTCATAGTTCACGTCTGCTACGAAGGTTATAGTGTGCCATTTGTAGTCATTTGGCCATTGAAAATCAGGGTAATATAAAGGGACATAGTATCCAGGTGGCAGCTCATCTATCTCTGCAGAGCCTATTAGGTTACCGTCAAAGTATAATCCCACTGTGAAAGAACCTGTGGTTTTAGTACCAAAGTTGAATACACTACCATTGATAGTAATCGTCTCTCCAGATTGGAAATACCAGGGTGTTGTCCAGATAGCCCAATAGTAATCACCATCTATCTCTATCACAGGTGTACAAACAAGATCAGCTTTATAAAGTGGGTTTACAATCTCTGCTTCCAAGAAGGAGGCATCTAATACAACCTTGCCAGCCACTACTTCAAACCCAGCTGATCCAGCGTCCACCCATACATCAAACTGCATTATAAAATAGTACCTATAGCCAGCCTCACAATGTATTTTTCTCCCATAATATGCTGGAAATTTATATGGTTTTTCCGGTGGCCAGAGATTCCATCGCCCTGTGTATTCCCACTCGTTTTTTAGGAAAATAAGGTTAGTATGCTGCTCTTCATTACCAAATTTGTAGGTATAAGCTGCTCCGATTTCCATATAGCTTCCGCCATACCATATTGGAATGTTGAAAGCCTCTACAACACCACTGTAATCGATAGTAAAATTTATCTGATAGTCAGCTGTCCATTCACAATCCCAATAGCCCATAAACCAAAACCAAGCATGACAATAAGATGTGCCTCCCAGACCGACTGAAGTTCGTGCTTCACCATCTCCATTTCCTGTGTTGGTATTATGATTGGCTGAGGCATGTTGATAGCAAAAAGGTGGAATGCAAATACCAGATGTCTCACTATCATGACCGCCATCATACCACGGTGGGCTAGTTACTTCACCGAGGTTAGAAGAAGCTGGGATTTTAACAACACCAGGGAAATTTTCAACCTTGAGCTCAGGTTTATATCTTGCTGATATCTTTTTTGATTATATTCTTCGATTTTTGCTATTTTGCTAACTTGTAAATTTTTGATGTTATAATTTTGTTGATTAACCCCATTTATATCGAATTTGTTTTTGTCAAAAGACGGCTGGGATACACACCTTATGCCTTTTACCTCTTGTTTTAAGAAAGTAGTAGAATTTACATCTTTGCAGATAGATTGCCTGTTTGTATTTATCCCACTTACAAAACCTCCGCAGAGTAGGCATATAGCTAGTAATATAGATACTAAATATCTCTTCTTGAACATATATCTTCCTCCCCATTTTGATTCTGTACTATTTTAAATATAACTATCACTATATAAATGTTCTTCGTAATTTTTATAAATCAATGTAAGGATAGAAGGTTAAATAAAATCTAGAGAACCTGAGGAGAAAAATGATTGATAAAAAAATAGCTGCTACTTGGATTATCATTCTTATTTTACCTATACTTATAAGCGGCTGCATGAGAAGCCATGTTAACTGGGAGTATTTCACGATAGATGAGAGCAAAAACAAACTTGCAATTATAATTAAAAATGGAGGTATATATGACACACCAGAGATAACCAGTAGGTTAGAGGATTTCCTTGAATCTGTTAAAAATGATCTTAATGTCGAAAACATTGGCATATGCTATACTAATGCATCCTCATTAGATGAGCTGGATCAGTTTGTTGAAAAGCTATACCATGAAAAAGATATGGGGTATGCTATTTTAATCGGGAAGAAATTATTTTTAAAGGATAACGTCACCTCAACCTCAATATGGGATAAGCTGCACTATATAAAAGAAAAAGAACCATCCTCTCCACCCTTTCCTCATCCCAGCTATTACTATGACGTAGCTATTTCTTGGTTAGTTGCTCCAGCTTCATATTCTAATGAAGATAAAGTCAGTTTTATGTCTAAGGTTATATCCACATATACATATTATCACAACAATGCTGAAGAAGTACTATCTCAGTTTAACGACTCGTGTCTTTATATCCTCTTATTGGTCTGACTTTCGTGATCTATACTATAATTTAGAAATAATAAAACTGTGTTATAATGAGGGTTTTAAAATAGAGAAAGAATTGAAAAGACATCATAAAGTCCTTTATATCTCTACACATGGCACAACTGATTTTATAGAGATAAAGGTAAATAATTATTCAAGTGCTAATAGTTATTTTTATGTACATGATTATTTGAGGTTTATAAAAGAAAATGGCATACCAGCATTGTTTATGGACACTTTCCATTGTGGTGATAAAGAGGCTTTTTGGATACCATATAGCCTTGGAGGCGGTGTATGGGCATATTATACAATGTGGGGGTCCTTCTGGTATATTAAAAGAGAGAGGTCAGCTTCCACCCTATGGTACAGGGCTTTTACAAAGAGGTTTCACTAAGGAGCCTTTCCTGGGTTACACCATACGTCATCATATTGCAGATATAGCTGTCTATGGTGATATCACAGCGCATATGATATAAGTCAATATAAAAGATCATTTTAAGGCATTGGTTTTTTATATGTGTAAATGTATTTTGTCTCAAAAAAACCATCGAGTTGATCTCATTTCCTCCTGAAAAGGTGGGATGAAAAACATGCCTACTAAAATAGTTGTTTGCCCTGGATGTAATACAAGGATCACATGCGAGGGTGACCCTGGGGAAAATATAGAGGTGAAATGTCCAAACTGTGGCAAAAAAGCCTGGTCAGATTTGAAAAGACTCAGCAAGTAGGCAGTGAGTATATGATAGAGGTTAGAAATTTCACAAAAATATACGATGGAGTGAAAGTGGTTGATAATATTTCGTTTAACGTGAGAAAAGGTGAGATTTTTGGTTTTCTTGGTCCCAATGGCGCTGGGAAAAGTACGACTATAAAGGCTATGCTGGGGCTTATCTATCCCTCATCTGGTGAGATAAAAGTGAATGGCTTTGACATAACCAGGGAGGGGAAACATATTCGTAAACACATTGGCTACCTACCAGAAAATATTACATTTTATGACAATCTCACAGCGCTTCAAACACTATATTTTTATTCTGATATGAGATCTATCCCTAGAGATAACTGCTGGTCTCTACTTGAGGAGTTTGAACTAAGAGAATTCGCCAATAAAAAAGTTGGCACCTTCTCTAAGGGTATGGCGCGAAGATTGGGTCTGGTACAAGCCTTTCTAGGAAAACCTAAACTAGTAATATTAGATGAGCCAACCGTTGGTTTAGATCCCTCAGGGCTTATCAAGGTTAGAGAAAAAATTAAATCTCTTAAAAAATCTGGAACCACTGTTTTTCTCTCCTCACACATATTGAGTGAGGTTCAAAAGGTGTGCGATCGCGTTGGGATTATGAACAAAGGTCTCTTAGTTGCAGTTGACGCTGTTGCTAATTTAACTAAAGAAACCTCTCTAGAAGAGGTATTTATGAAATACACGAGGAGGTAAAAACCAACCTTGTATGATATTATTCTACCTATAGCTAAAAAAGAATTTCTCGACAACGTGAGAAACAAATGGGTTATCCTTTTATCACTACTGTTTATTATTTTAACCTGTGTTACATCTTATTTTGGCTCAACTGGTAAACCAGGATGGCACGCCTTACATGATACAATCAGACTGATAGCATCTCCAATAAATCTTCTTATACCAATTATAGGTTTAATGCTAGGTTATGCAACCATTGCTGGTGAAAGGGAAAAAGGATCTCTACATCTCCTCACCGTCTATTCCCCAGTTCGATCTCAGATAATAATCGGGAAGTTCATTGGTCTCGCCACAGTGCTTCTCACAGCCATGCTTATAGGGTTTTCTATGTCAGGCATAATCATAGGGTTAAACGCTGGATGGACCGGATGGCCTTCATACCTGCTCTTCGTTATAGAATCTTTTCTATTAGGATGTACTTTTCTCTCTATATCTATTCTGCTATCTTCTTTCTTTAAAACTAGGTCAAAGGCCATGGGTGCTACCATATTTATCTGGTTTCTATTCACAATAATCTGGTCTATGATCATAGCTGGTCTACTCCTCGCAACCTTCAGCATGGAAGATAGCCTTGGAGAAACACTTCCTCACTGGTTTTATATTTCTGATTTTTTCAACCCTTCAAGGATTTTCTCCTCTACTATTTTAATGATTACATCCACATCTCACAATCAACTTCCCTGGTACTATAACATTTATTCTCTCAATCTAGCCACTTTTGTTTGGATAACCGTTTGCATTGTTTTATCTACAATAATTTTCAAAAAAATGGATATATGATACCCATAAATCTTATAAATACAACTATAATTCACTACATCCTAAACACTTTGGAGATACAACATTATATGGGCAAGAAAATAAGAAAAACCAATCCGCTAACTGTTGAACTTATAAAGAAATTAAAAAAGAAATATTATGAAAACAATGCGCCTATATGGAGAGATGTTGCTAAACGATTGGAAAAACCCTCTCGGAGATGGGCTGAGGTGAACCTCTACAAGATAGACAAGTATGTAAAGGGGACTGAGACAGCGTTAGTTCCTGGTAAGGTCTTGTCCACTGGGCAGCTTACGAAGAAAATATCTATTGCAGCCTATGCTTTTTCTGAGAGAGCGAGAGAAAAGATTAAAAAAGCAGGTGGTAAATGTCTAACCATTGAGGAACTAATGGAGATAAACCCAACTGGTAAAAACGTGAGGATAATGGGATAAAAATATGAAAGACGCTACTGTGATTGATGCAACAAATGCAATCCTTGGTAGACTTGGGACCAATGTTGCAAAGAGATTGCTTAATGGGGAAAACATTATCATTGTTAACTCTGAAAAAGCCATTATTATTGGGAAGAAAAGAAGCATAATAGAAGAGTATAGGGCAAAGAGAGAGATTGGGACTTCTAGAAAAGGTCCTTTTTTTCCACGGATGCCAGATAGAATTGTTAAGAGAACAATCCGCGGCATGCTCCCATATCAACAACACAAGGGTAGATCCGCTTTGAAAAGACTCAAATGCTACATTGGTGTCCCAGAGGAGTTTAAGAATAAAAAATTTGAAATTGTTGAAAAAGCCCTGATATCCAACCCTATAGAATATATAACAATAGAGGAATTATCAAGATATTTAGGAGCTGAGTTTTAAACATGACAAAAAAACCATCTGTTATAAACACATCTGGTAAGAGAAAAACTGCTGTTGCAAGAGCCACAGTTAAAAAGGGGAAAGGTGTTGTTAGAATAAATAAAAAGCCTATTGAGATATACGAGCCAGATATTGCCAGATGGAAGATCATGGAGCCATTGATTTTAGCAAAAAAATATAGGGATACTGTTGATATAGATGTTAATGTATCAGGCGGTGGTTTCATGGGGCAGGCATATGCTGCTAGAACCGCAATCGCAAAAGGACTCGTTGAGTTCACAGGAGATGAAAAACTAAAGGAACTATTTCTAAGGTATGATAGAAGCCTTCTGGTTAGCGACTCCCGTAGAAAAGAACCTAAAAAACCTCTTGGAAGAGGTGCTAAGAAAAAGAGACAAAAATCATATAGGTGATGAAGATTTGATAATACCAATTAGATGTTTTACATGTGGAAAAGTTATAGGCTCATTGTATGAAGAATTTAAAAAAAGATATGATGAATACAAAAAAGCAGTGGAAGCAGGGAAAAAACCAAAGGAAACACCTAAGGAGATATTAGACAGCCTTGGTTTAGAAAGATACTGCTGCAGGCGTATGATACTCACACATGTGGATCTAATAGATGAAGCAACATATTACGAATAGATCTAATAATAATGTTACAATGTTACAAATTTTTGAGAATAGAGAGATTTGCTAAGTTTTTTATAAAAACATTTCATTTATTGGTATTAGTTTGTAAAACTGTTTGGACGCGTGGCCTAGCATGGATAGGGCGCTGGCCTTCTAAGCCAGCAGTCGCGGGTTCGAATCCCGCCGCGTCCACTACAGGTTAGTATAAAAATTTATTAACCTATAATATATGACGAAGCAAAAGGAGATAGCCTATGAAACGTAGCTCTAGAGTATGGAAAAAGAAAGGCAAGATGCGCTGGAAATGGCGAAAAAAGAGAATGAGAAGAGAAAAAAGGAGTAGGAAGAAATAAAAAATTTAAAATACTGAACGGGATAAATGTATAAAGTAATAGATTGGGAGCATGGTGTAACCAGGCATCATTGCGGGCTCCAGTTATGGGGAATGATTAAAAGAGGGTCATCTGAATTCGTTATGATGAATAACTGGAGCGATGACCCTGCCCGTTAGAGGTGACCCGCAGATCTGGGTTCGAATCCCAGTGCTCCCATACCTGTTCTCCCCTGCTTTTCCATGTGAAATAAAGGTTTTTTTGGTGTTTTGTTGGTTTTAACGTGTTTTCCCTCTTCTATAAAATTATTTGTACTCTAATTTTTATCACAAAATGAATATTTCATATACTTTTGCTATTTTGCAAAGAATATTTA
>QMST01000030.1 GCA_003649745.1 Thermoplasmata archaeon
AGTTTATATACTCGTTTATAGAAAACTTTTTTGTCAAATTTGATTTTCTTGCATCCTCATATGCTTCAATATATGAGGATTCTGTTAAACGAGAATTGTCATTGTTAGATGTCAATAGAAAAACAAAAATACTTCACATAGGATGTGGTTCTCTTCCATTGACTGTGAAATATTTATACAAGTACACGCCAGCTGAACTTATAGTTGGTATAGATAATACAATGAGAGCAGTTAAGAATGCAAAATTGTATCTAAACAGGGAAGATATTAGAGGGAGAGTAAAAATAGAATATGGAGATGGAATCTCCTATGAGTTAGAGGATTTTGACATCATATTTTTATCATGGGGTGTAGAACCAAGGGAAAAAGTATTACATAACATTTTTGGAAGGATGAGGAAAAATGGCAAACTTGTTTTGAGGTTGCCAAGCCAGGATTGTTTAGATGAGAAATTAAAAAGGATGATTAATGAACATAGCATGGTTATAACCAATCAGGTAAGTCGCCCTTTTTTTGGCTCCGCCGTTTCTATTTTGCTCATGAAAAAATAAACCTGTTTTTTTTGAGATAAAGGATAAACTTGTACAGGGGCATGTTTTTTCCCATGTTGGAACAAATGGGCTCTGCTGTATAATTTCTTAGGTGTGACCAATGAGACAGGTATGATGCAGTAATCGCTGCTGTTTTCTTTTTATTTCTCCTTTCTATTTCATATTTTTAAAAAATTTTTTATAAACCACCAGAAATTTATATTGAATGGTGAACCCTTGTTTTTAGGCATCGTTATTGGAAGAGGATCACTCCAGTCGCTTTCAGCATCATTTGTATCTTTTGCTTTCACTTTGATATCATAACTTCCTTTTTCACTCCATGTATGTGATGCACCGACTGTTTGACCACTATTATATGGTCCTAACCATCCACTGTTTGTTCTATCTCCCCAGTCAAACCAGTAATAGACTTGATCCTCATCTGGATCAGTGGTACTTGTTGAATATGTATAGGATGTACCAGCTTTTCCACTTGTTGGACCAGAAGGCTTATTAGGCTTATTTGGTGGTTTATTTTCCTTCTTTGGACATTCAACTATGATCCTGCTTAATTTCCTTCCGTTGATCCATTTTCCGTTAGTAAATTTTCCAGTTGTAGGATCGTATACTGAAAACTGGATTTGTTCTCCACCGTTTTGGCCTTGTTTTGTGTCATGTGCTATACCAAATACATATTTTCCATTCGCAAGTTTTACGATACCTGCAATCATAGCAGCGTGTCCTGGTACTCGCAATTCTACATCCTGTCCTCTGCGTATCTCTTTTATGATTTTATCTAGGTCAACTTTTTCATCGTAGATAGTAGTCTCTATTGGATATTTGTTATCCTCCATGTATCTTTTCTTTTTATCCCGCCATCCAAATGGACAGCCATTAGCCCAACCTGTTGCTGTTTTCATCTTATCGATGCTAATATCGTTATCATTCATGCCTAGACCGTGTTTTTTATTGAGGAATTTGAGGCTGTTGCTAATTGCAGCAGGAACGCACTCTGCTATTCCACAGGGTTGGTTAACTATATCAGTTAATTTATGCCATGCACCATCTACAATTCCACATCCGATCATTATTTTGGGTATAGTGAAGGTAGGGGTTATTCCTGTCTCTCCACTGTACATTGTTACAGATCCATCTCTAACAATCGCAGTCTGGAAATCACTTGGCATGGTTTCAAGTGGATTTGATGTGAGTTCATATGCATATTCTAGATAAGTTACCTCTGTTCCATTTTCGATCTTTAGATCAAAGTCTATTACAAATTCGTTTCCAACTGGCATGATAGGAAGGTTTTGTACAATCCATTCTTCGTTTACGGCTAAATTGAGATACATGATTTCATCATCCTGCTCATATTCTATGATTGCTTCACCCCAGCAGGAGTCAGTGATGAGAGTCCCTTCTAGATTCAAATTTAGCTGAATAAAAGATATACCTGCACCCTCAGGTGCATATGTAACATTTATTGTATCTTCTCCTTTATTCCCAGCTGCATCCTCTGCATATATTGTTATCTCATTCCAACCATCGTACAGATCAAAATCCCATTCAAATGGATAATATGTTGTAGGTGGTATAGTACTGGATGTCTCTTTTTGGCCTTCACTCCATTTTTGCTTGGCACCTATAGAAACTACACCCACATTATCCGTAACTAGACCTGTTACAGTTATATGCGGGTTTGTAACTGTTGCGCCATTTTCTGGTGAGTCTATAGTTACTGTTGGTGGTTGATCATCCGGTGGATTATATGTAACATTTACTGAATCCTCACCCATTGAACCATATATGTTTTTGAATCTAACAATTACAAGGTTCCATCCAGGGTGCAAACCATAAATGTCTATCTTGAACTCAACATATTCTGCTGTTTCAAAATATGAGGAGTTACTATAGGATCCACCCTGATAATGCCACTCCCATTCCCAATAGTTCATACCTGCCTCATCGCTGGCGTAACCCAAAACTGTTAAATGCGGGTCTGTGACAACTGCACCATCCTCAGGGCTTGTTATAACAACAGCTGGTTGCAAAATATTTGTGATAAAAATTTTTTCATCCAATGGTGTAACCTTAGCAAAAACATAGCTATAGGTTTCTCCCCTAAATTTTATACTGCTTTCATTTATTGTAGATATCTCTCTTGCTGTCCTAACAACCTTACCATAAGACATCACACCGAATGCACTGATAACAAATAGCATACATACTAAAATACAGACTATTCTCTTTTTCATTTTTTCCTCCCTTCCAAGAGTTATTTTTAAAATATAACTCTATGAGTCCTATAATGTTAATCTTTTTTTAAATTTTTCCATCTAAAAATAATTTTTTTGAAACAGATGTAACAATATTTTATGTTGTAGAGAAAATGCATAAAGAACAGATGTTATATATTACATATATCATTCTTCAAAAACAAGTTATGCAGGGAGGTTTAAATATATATGCCGAGAGTAACAAAAGAACAGATTGAGAGGGATGAGAAAAAAGTATTATCTCATCTTATAGAAGATGCTAGTCAAAGCATAAATGATATTGCAGAAAAATGTAAATTTTCTCGTCAAAAAGTGTGGAGAATAATAAAAAGACTTAAGAAAAACAAAGTATTTTGGGGTTCCACGGTTGTAGTTGATGAGGAAAAGATAGGTAAAAGAGGTTATTATGTCCTTATTAAAAAAAGCGTTCATCCAATAACTAAGGAGCTGACTGAGAAAATAGTTAGGAGAGATATAGAGAAGCTTGCAAAAAAATTAGATGTTACGATAGAGGATAGTTTTTACACTTATGGTAAATATGATTGGGTTTTATATGTAACTGCTTCAGATATTGCAGTGGCAAAAAAATTTAGTGATTTGTTGGTCAAGTTATATGAAAATTATATTGCTGATATAGACCTGTTGGAAACACTTTTTCCTATTAAAAAAAGTGGTTTAGTAAATCCACAGAAAGAAAGGTTAAAAGAGTTTATGTAGCTTATCTGATTTTCTTGACAGGGATACCGGCATATACGCTGTCTTTTTTTTTTCAACTTGCTATTTTTGGGTACAAAGCTTTTTGCAGATACTACCACGTTGTCCTCGAGTATACATTCTGGCATAATGCTTCTCCACCAATCAAACAATTTCTGCCAATTTTTGTTTTTTTAATAACTAGTTTTTCTTTACCTATGTGACCAAGTATCATAGATTTTCCATCTATTAGTGTGTTGTCGCCTATCTCAATCATGCAAGGGTCGCTGATCCATTCTTCTCCAGCGAGGAAAACATTTTTGCCTATTTTGGCGCCAATAAGTGATAGATAAAATGATTTTATAGGTGGTAGGACAAAGATGTTTATCAAATTTGTAAACTGGGTAATATAGGGCTAGGAAAACAGTGTACTTAAAAACATTTTTCTCCCTTAGGTTTTTTTTCATATTCTCCCTCTTCATATTTGTGTTTGAAAATGTTTATGAAAAATGCTGATGAGAAAACGAGGGATAGAATGAGTATTAGATAGCTAATTATCAAGGCTAATTGAGAAGATAAATAAGTTGATCAGAAAATGAAATGTTAACAGTTTTGTTACAAAATATAAGAAAAGGAGAGGGGAAAATAGGTCGATAGAATAGCTGAGAATAGGGATGATAAAAACCAGGATCAGCCTGGTTATACTTATAAATGACAGATCGAATTTCTTTTTCTCACCTGTATATTTTTATCATCAAGTTGAAAATATATGCTTTTTAACTATTTTTGTTTTGGCATAATCTATGTTTTTTTATCATCCCAAACCAACATATTTTCGACTATAGACGAAATAAAAATCGACAGAATTATATAGAACTTAGTTCTATCTTTCATATTTGGTGGTAAATAAGAGATGGGAAAAACCATAGATGATTTTTTAGAAGAAGAACTATCAGATTTCTGGGTTGAAACAGAGTTAGACGAATAAAAAAACATTATTTCAATATTTTACCAGTCTCCATATACCACATATAGAGATCAAGCTCAGCAGGAGAAACCCCTGTTTTCTTTGCAATTTTTCTTAGCAGTTTTTCTATTTGGAAATATATGTTCTTTGACAAATATTTTGGTTTCTCTATCAAATTGTATCTTGAAAGCAGGTCTATTATGTGAAAATCTACTATGGCAATGTTTTTAAAACCAATGTTCCTCAGAAAATGACTTGCCTCCTTGTAACCAATGCCTTTTATATTACGCACAAGCCATTCTCTAAGATCATACTCGTCTCTAGATGATTCTATAATTTTTTTCAAAACATTTTTGTATCTCCTAGCCTCAACAATGTACTTTGCCCTGCTCTTAGGATATCTATGACCATTTTTCTGTAATTTATCTACTAGTTTCTCCTCTGATAGCAGGAGGAAACCATTATCGATCTCCCTCTGTATCCTTATACTTTTTTCTGCGTTGAAATTTGCAGTTAAAATACAAAAACAAAGCTCTTTGAACAATGTAAAGCTGTCTTTTCTACCAGTTATATTGAACTCCTTGATACGCGAATCAATTTTATCTTTCACATTAGTACCCATTAACCTTTTTATATCCTTAATCAGCTTTTCCATACCGTAAATAAAGTACTCCCCCAATTTATTCTTTGATTATTTTTTGCAGCAAGGGTAGAAGTTGTTTCTCGTAGATGTTATCCCATGTGTATTGTTTTATCACTTTTCTAAACAGTTTTTGTATCTTGTTTTTTGAGGTGAAGGATATTATTTTATCTGCGATATCTTCTGGTTTTTCTTTTAAACTAAAGAAGCAAACACTTCCTCTTCCTATTTCTTTGAAAGGTGGGATATCAGAGCATACTATCGGGAGTTTTATCATACCAGATTCTAATAATGGTATTCCAAAACCTTCATGGTAACTTGGCATAAATAGTATATCTGCGATTAGATATAGATCTCTCATGGTGATTCTATCAGGTGATAAATGTTCTCCACTTTTGAACTTGTATTCTGCCAAAAGTAAAACATCTTTCTCCACGTCTAATGTTTTAGCAAGAGATTTGAGTTTTCTATAGTATTCTTTAGCGGTTGCCTCATGTGGATCATAGGATCCTGTTACTATCAATATTGCATTTTTCCCTTTGTCTTTTAAAGCTCTTAGTACCTTGATGGAGAGTTCTATGTTTTTTCTAGGATGCAACCTAGATGGTTGAACCATGATAAAATCTGCGTTAAAAAGATGTTGCTCTTTGATCAATCTCACAGTTTGCGAGTCTAGTTTGAAAAAAGTTATGGGATCAACACCGTTTGGTATAACAGTGAATCTTCCTTTTCTACCGTAGAGATTATAGAATAGTTTTTTTCTATAATTGGATATAACCACATAGTGCATTTTAGGATTAAACTGTTTCAAAATCTTGTAAGGTTCTCTTCTGAGATGTTGCGGGTAGTCATCATAAAAATATGGGGAATCATGACCCCAGCTTATTATTGGTAAAAAATTTTCTTCTGCTAACCAGTGTAAAGCATATGTTAATGGTAGATTATAGTGCATTGTGAGCACGTTATGTGCTATTAAAACATCGAATCCTTCTAAGGATTTTTTAAGATATTTGTATATTTTGTCTGACAGGTTTTGTAGAGGTTTTACATCTTTTTTTTCTATTGCTTTCTTGTGCGCTGTTATGATTTTCTCGTTTCTAGAGCTTAACAGGGGATTTATCTCAATAGGATAATCTTGTGAGAATGTTCCACCCATGCCTGCGAATATTTTTACATTGTTGTAGTATCTGTGAAAAAGATTTGCCTGTTCTCTTACAACTTCTTCTACTCCTCCAACCACCGGTGGGCATGAATAATGCAGAAGTGCAATGTTATATCTCCCCATGTTTTCTTTTACCATCCTTTTTCTAGTTGTCTGATAAGCGGTATCAATAATTCCTCAAGTACTTCATATGAGAAATATTTTTTGGCTAGTTCATAGTTTTTGTTAAC
>QMST01000031.1 GCA_003649745.1 Thermoplasmata archaeon
AATTTATTTATTATCAAGTTTGTTACCAATTAAGGGGTGAGGGAATGTTCAACCAAAAACTAAGTCTAAAAGACATCATAATAGACTTACTTAAAACATCTGAAGACTCAATATCCGGCCTATCTAGAAAACTAAACAAAAACGGGTATAAATTACATAGACTAATACTAACCGGCTATCTAAAAGCACTCGTAGATGTAGGATATCTAAAAGAACACGAAATAAAACCATCAAAAGTATATTCAATAAGATCACTCAAAGAAAAGAAAAACATCTACGAACTTTTAGGAGAAGAAATCAAAAACATTACAAACTCACCCGATGAACAAGCAAGAATATGCATATACATCTTACAAAGACTATTCCACAGACCAATCTTCCTAGAAGAGATCAAAAAATGCAAAGTAGAAACCAATGGAAGAATAGATGCTGAAAAAGTTGAAGGAGAAGAAAGAGGGCAAGCTAGAAAACTATTATCAAAAACACTGTTGAAACTACCCTTCAACGATCCAGCATACGTGATAAACAAAAAAATAGAGAATTACGAGAAACTAAGGGTTGATATTTTACAAAACATAATAATATCTGAGTTCAGCCTTGGAAAATTCTCTATGAAGAGTAAACAAATTAAACTAGATCAGATCAAAAGATAAATCTAAACACCTCTTTTATCTCCAAAAACTATCTTGTGCAATTGAAGAGAAATCCTTACATTTAATCCATCCTCTAAGATCCATCTTGCTAGTCTCTCTGCTTCCCATCCCCAAACTGGTTGCATAAATATCTCACAATTTGGTTTAAATCTATCCATAACATCTTTACTATATTCATAATCTTCTCTATTTGAAATAACAAACTTTAACTGATCCTTCTCTGATAAATAATTGATATTTTCAAATCTCATTTTATCTTGCATACCTGAGGAAGGGCATTTAATATCCAATGAAATCATCACATACTTTTTAGGTTCTATTTTTACAACATCAGAGAGATCTATACTTCCATTTGTTTCGAGAAAAACCCTATATTTTTTATCAACTAGTTTTTTAATCAAAGTTGGTGTTTCTTTCTGTAAAAGAGGTTCTCCACCTGTTATGCAAACATTTCTACATGGGTAGCTTTTTATCCTAGAAAATATATCATTGAGTGATGTTTCTATGCCATCATAGTATGCATACTTTGTATCGCAATACCTGCATCTTAGATTACATCCTGTTAATCTTATGAAGATCGTTGGATATCCTGATAATTTACCTTCGCCTTGGATGGAGTAGAATATTTCATTGATTTTCATGATAAACTTTCTAAAATAATAATTGGTTTAAAATTTTTCACAATAACTTTTATATATCAGAATTTGTATTAGGAGAGGTTGCTCCAAATGTTAAAAATATGGATTAGATTGTACTATAGATGATAACTAAAGAGTGTGAGCTATGGCCAAATCTGACGGGCCTGTAGCTCAGCTAGGTAGAGCATCTGGCTTTTAACCAGGTGGTCATGGGTTCGAATCCCATCAGGCCCGCTTGAAAAATATAATGGTGTTTAAAACGTTTGGAGAAGGGATAAAAAATAAAATGGTAAAAAAAATTGATGTGTTGAGGCATGAGCTAGTTCCTGAACATATAATTTTATCAGATAAAGAGGCAAAAGAGGTTTTAGAAAAATATAATGTGACTATTGATCAGTTACCTAAGATATTTGATACAGATCCTGTTGTTCGTGCAATTGGTGCTAAGCCGGGGCAGATTATAAAGATTATAAGGAAGAGCCCAACTGCGAAAAAATCAGTTGCCTATAGGGTTGTAATAGAAAGCTCAAAATCTATCTTAAGTAGAGAGTTGGGTGAGGAATAGTTATGAGAGAGCTTGTAGATGCATTTTATAGAGAGAGAAGTATTGTTAACCACCAGATTGCCTCTTATAATGATTTTCTAAACAGGAGGCTTCAGAACATTGTGGATAGCACTGTTATTGGTGAGGAAGAAGATGCTCAAAGGGGTTTTATATATCCTGAGATTGAGGGGTATAAGATTAAGTTTGGTAAGATAAAAATTGGTAGACCTAAGGTTAAGGAAGCTGATGGTTCGATAAGGGAACTGACTCCGATGGAGGCTAGATTGAGGGATTTAACTTATGAGGCACCGCTTTATCTGGAATTTATACCTATTATAGATGAGGTTGAGTATGAGCCAGAGACTGTTAGGATGGGCGAGCTCCCGGTGATGGTGAAATCTAAGGCGTGTAATTTATCTAGAGATGCTATTTCTGAAAAACTGGGTCATGAGGTTTCTGATGAGGAATATTATGAGGAACTTCGTAAACTGCAGGAGGATCCCCTTGATCCTGGAGGATATTTTATTAGTAATGGGACAGAACGTGTTCTTATAACAGTAGAGGATCTTGCTCCAAATAGGGTTCTTGTGGAGAGAGATGAGCAATATGGTAGTGTGATAGAAGTAGCTAAAGTGTTTTCACAGAAGGAAGGTTATAGGGCTTTAACTGTTGTGGAGAAGAAAAAAGATGGTATGTTAATGGTTTCTTTGCCAACGACATATGGTCAGATACCTCTTATTATACTGCTAAAAGCGCTTGGTATGGAGAAGGATGAAGAAATTGTAAACATTATGGCTATAAAACCTGAGATGGAGCCTTTTATATTGGCGAACATTGAAGAATGTACTACTCAGTATGGTATAACAAATCAGGAGGAGGCTATAGCGTTTTTAGGTAAGAAATTTGCAGGTGGGCAGGCTAAGGAATATCGTATTAAAAGAGTTGAGGCTATATTGGATAGGAATCTTCTGCCTCATTTGGGAAACAATGTGGAGGATAGGCTTACCAAGGCTATTTTTATGGCTCGTATGGGTGTAGCTGTTCTTGAGTTAGCACTTGGTCTGAGAGAGCCAAATGATAAGGATCATTATGCAAATAAGAGGTTGAAACTTGCTGGGGATCTAATGGAGGATTTGTTTAGAGTTGCATTTACAGCCTTGTGTAAGGATCTCAAGTATCAAATTGAAAGAGTTCATGCGAAGGGTAAGGAGATAAAGATTAGCACCTGTTTACGATCTGATGTTCTCTCTCAACGTATTCATCATGCTTTGGCAACTGGTAACTGGGTTGGTGGAAGAGCAGGGATATCACAGCTTTTGGATAGAACAAGTAACCTGGCAACATTGAGTCATCTTAGAAGAGTCACATCACCCCTTACTAGGTCGCAGCCGCATTTTGAGGCGAGGGATTTACATCCCACACAATGGGGTCGTTTATGTCCAAATGAGACACCTGAGGGGCCAAACTGTGGTCTGGTGAAAAATCTTGCTCTCACTGTTGAGATATCAGAGGGATATCCGGAGAAAGATGTTGAGAAAATATTAAGAGATCTTGGGTTAGAAGAGGTTTCTAGAGAATCAACCAGCGCTAGAGTCTATCTAAATGGGGATTTAATTGGAATGTATCCAGATGGGAAGGAGTTAGTTGAAAAACTAAGGGAGAGAAGGAGAAAGGGTTTGATAGATGTAGAGATAAATGTTTGTTACTATGAGGATGAAAACGATGTTGTGATAAATTGTGACTGTGGCAGATTAAGAAGAGCACTTATAGTTGTGAAAGATGGTAAACCATTGTTGACTAAGGAGCATCTGCAGGCTTTAAAAGAGGGAAAAATGAAATGGAGTGATCTTATTAAAGAAGGTATCGTAGAATACATAGATGCTGAGGAGGAAGAAAACGCATACATAGCTCTAAGAGAGGAGGATCTTACACCTGAGCATACACATATGGAGCTTGACCCGATGTGTATACTTGGAATTGGAGCATCTCTCGTACCATATGCTGAACATAATTCCTCGCCTCGTATAACAATGGGTGCCGGCATGGGGAAGCAATCCCTGGGTTTCGGTGCGGCAAACTATAGAATAAGACCTGATACAAGAGGTCATCTACTGCATTACCCACAGGTTCCACTTGTGCAGACACATACAACTAGGTATATAAGGTTTAATGAGAGACCAGGTGGTCAGAATTTCATAGTTGCAGTGGCATCCTATAAAGGTTACAATATGGAAGATGCTTTGATAATGAATAAAGCCAGTATAGAGAGAGGGTTGGCTAGAAGTACTTTTTTCAGAACCTATTCTGCTGAGGAGAGAAGGTACCCTGGTGGGCAGGAGGATCATTTTGAAATACCAGATGCTGAGTGCAGAGGAGTTAGAAGTGAAGAAGCCTATAAAAACTTGGATGAAGATGGTTTGATATCACCAGAGTGTGACGTTGAAAGTGGAGATGTTTTGATAGGTAAAACCTCTCCTCCAAGGTTTTTAGAAGAGGCGACTGATTTTCTAACACCTCAGAAAAGAAGGGAGACCTCTGTAACGGTACAGGAGGGAGAAAGAGGAACAGTTGACAAGGTGATGCTATCAGAGTCTGTAAATGGTTCCAGGATTGTTAAGATAAAAGTGAGAGAGGAGAGAATCCCTGAATATGGTGACAAGTTTGCGTCAAAGCATGGTCAGAAAGGAGTTATTGGATTAATAGTTCCACAAGAAAATATGCCATTCAATGAGGATGGTATCTCCCCTGATCTCATCATAAATCCACATGCTATACCCTCTAGGATGACAGTGGGGCATGTTCTAGAGATGATAGGTGGTAAAGTTGGTGCATTAGAGGGTAGGATAGTGGATGGTACTCCATTTAGTGGTGAAAACGAGGAAATCTTAAGAAAACTGTTAGTGAAGAATGGGTTTAAACATAATGGCAAGGAGATCCTATATGATGGTGAGACAGGTAGAGTTATAGAATGCGAGATATTTGTCGGCTGTATCTATTATCAGAAACTTCATCACATGGTAGCAGGTAAGATACATGCTCGTTCCAGAGGACCTGTACAGATTTTGACGAAACAACCAACAGAGGGTAGAGCGAGAGAGGGTGGTCTGAGATTTGGTGAAATGGAAAGAGATTGTCTCATAGGTCATGGTGCAGCTATGGTGATAAAGGATAGACTGCTGGATGAGTCTGATGTGACTTTGAAATATGTTTGCAACACATGTGGCCATATTGCAATAATAGATAGACATGGTAATCTGAGATGTCCTGTATGTGGTGATAAAGCCGATATTCACCCTGTGGAGATGAGCTATGCCTTTAAACTGTTAATAGATGAATTAAAATCTCTTGTGATAGCGCCTAGAATTAGGCTTGAATCACTGGTGTAGAGGTGAAATTTGTTTATGATTACTAAAAAAATAGGTAAGATTGAGTTTACTCTGCTCTCACCAAAAGAGATAAGAGAGATGAGTGCTACAAAGGTTATAACAGCTGACACCTATGATGATGATGGTTTTCCTATTAACATGGGGCTCATGGATACACACCTTGGTGTGATAGAGCCTGGTCTGAGATGTAAAACATGTGGACTTCGAGCAGGGAAAGATGGTTGCCCAGGTCATTTTGGCCATATAGATCTAGCTATGCCTGTGGTACATGTTGGTTTTGTAAAATATATAAGAAATTGTTTAAGAGCTACCTGTCGTGAATGCGGCAGAATCCTTCTCAGCGATGAGAGATTAGAGTTTTATAAAAAAGAGATAGAGAGATTTGAAAAAGAAGGTAGAAGCATATCACCTCTTGTTAAGGACATAGTAAAAGAATGTGAAAATGTTTCTAAATGCCCTAGATGTAAGAGGGAAAATGGTAAGATAGATTTAGATAAACCGACTACTTTTAGAGAGAATGGTAAAAAACTAACGCCTTCAGAGATAAGGGAATGGCTTGAGAAAATACCTGATGAGGATCTAAAGTTTCTAAATATCAATCCAAAGGTTGCTAGGCCTGAGTGGATGGTCCTTACAGTTTTACCAGTGCCGCCTGTTACAGTGAGACCATCTGTTACCCTGGAATCTGGTGAGAGATCAGAGGATGATCTGACACATAAGCTAGTGGATGTTATAAGGATAAATCAGAGATTACAGGAGAACAGGGATGCTGGTGCCCCGCAGCTTATAGTTGAGGATCTTTGGGAGTTGTTGCAGTATCATGTAACAACTTATCTTGACAACCAAACATCTGGTATCCCCCCTGCGAGACATAGGTCTGGTAGACCGCTTAAAACGCTTGCTCAAAGGTTGAAGGGAAAGGAGGGACGTTTTAGAAGTAATTTATCTGGTAAAAGGGTGAACTTTTCTGCTCGTACTGTTATTTCTCCTGATCCAAATCTAAGTATAAACGAGGTTGGAGTGCCTATTGAGGTTGCACGTGAGCTTACGGTGCCTGTTAGGGTTACACCTTACAATATAGATTGGCTGAGGGAAATGATAAGACGAGGACCTAATCCAAAACCACCAGAGGGAGTGAAATATGTTCCTAGTGTTAACTATGTGATTAGGGATCCAAAGACACTTAGACAAAGAAGAATCAAGATTACTGAGAAAAACGCTAATGACGTAGCTGAGAGATTAGAGATGGGTATGATTGTAGAGAGACAGTTG
>QMST01000032.1 GCA_003649745.1 Thermoplasmata archaeon
GGTAAAAAATATAGAGACATTGTTATAAAATTTTTAAAATCTAGTAAGACACCAAAAGAGTTTCTTCTCTCCTACTCCAACAGAAGCAGATCAACCATGAGAGGTGTCTATTTTGCTTTGAAATTTTTCTATGAAAACGTGTTACATAAAAGATTTGATGAAAAACTTCCTATTGTAAAATCAAAACCAAAGTTACCCATGGTGTTAAACAAAGACGAAATCCTAAGAATGTTTGAGATAGTGGAAAACACTAAACATAAAGTTGTTCTAGCGTTGCTTTATTATGCCGGTTTACGAGTAAGCGAGGTTAGAAAGATTAGATGGGAGGATATAGATTTTGAAAGAGAAATTATTCATGTTAAACAGTCAAAAGGTGAAAAAGAACGCATGGTTTTTCTACATAAAACATTGAAAAACATTTTAAAAGAATATGGGTTGAGAAGCAATGGATATATTTTAATCTCAGAGAGAGGTGGAATCTATAGTGAAAGAACAATACAGCAGATAGTGAAAAACATTGCGAAAAAGGCAGATATAACCAAAAAAGTAACGCCACATGTTTTGAGACATAGCTTTGCCACACATTTGCTAGAAGGAGGAGCAGATATAAGATACATACAGAAGCTGCTGGGGCATAAAAGTTTGAGAACAACACAGATCTACACACATGTTGCCAGTAGGGATATCAAAAAGCTTGCAGAGCTGCTTTGAGCTTTGGATAGTCTAAAAAAGTTTAAATTTAGGTTCTTATATTCTAACCCTGTGTGAGGAGTATGATAGAGGCTTATGTTTTGTTGACGTTAGAAGTGGACAAAGTAGAGAAGGTTCTCAAGGAGATAAAGAAAAGGGTATCTAATGTTAAAGAGGCAAAGGGTGTAACAGGCCCATATGATGCGATACTCTTGGTGGAGGCGATGGATCTTAAAGAACTCACGAGAAATATACTTCCTACTATTTATAAAATAGATGGGGTTATTGATACAACAACAGCTATTGTCATAGAGTCTCCCTAAGAGAAATATCTTGTTGTTTTAGAAAACAAAAGAGGATCATTATGGTGGACTCTAGGGTTGATAAAATTTCAGTCTCTCAGAAGAGAAAACTGTTAAAGAGAAAGAGATTGCGGAGAGAACGACTGCTGCTTCAGCTTATGAGAAAACAGATCAAGATTTTTACCCTGAGGATATCCACTATAAAAGTTGAAAAACCTATTACTCCAAAAGAGGGACTTGCGATACTGATAGGTACTCAGGTAGGTGCTGGTGTTCTTGGTTTGCCTTATGCCGCCTCAAAAGTTGGTCTCATCCCGGGTTTTGGAATTTTGATTGGAGTTATGCTGCTTATGCTTTTTACAGCGCTCATTGTGCTTAAACTCTCTGCTGAGATGAGAGGTGCCCAGATGAGTACGATTGCACAGAGAACCCTTGGAAAAGCTGGCGGTTGGACTATGTATCTAAGCATCGTGTTGATGAGCTTCGGAGCTTTACTCGCCTATGTGGCAGGTATGGGTAGCGTCTTCGCGAGTTTATTTGGCTTTAATGAGACCATTGGAGGTTTTATCTTCTGGATACTGGCTTCACTTGTGATCTACCTGGGCTTGGGAGCTAGTGGTAAGACTGAGCTGATAATGAGCTATGTGATGCTCATGCTTTTTATAGGTATCGCAGCAATGCTTCTTCCACATGCGAAGCTGGAGAACGGTCTATATGTTGAGGTTGGAGGAATGCTTTCTATGTCTGGTGTCGCTATTTTTTCACTAGGCTGCCATACTATTATACCAGATGTCTACAAGGGAATCAGAGATTATGATAAAACCAAAAAAGTGGTTATAGGGGCTTTTCTAATTCCAACTCTCATATACACTGTTTTCATGATTGTGTTTCTACTTGTGTTTGGTAGAGCTACTCCTCAGATAGCAACTCAGGGTCTCGAGGCAATCTATGATGGGATAGGAAACATCATTGGTAATGCCATACCATTGATAGCTATAACAACTAGTTACATTGGAGTAGGACTTGCTCAGCAGAGCAACACTAGAGAATTTCTGAGATTGAAAAAACCAGTTGCATGGGCTTTAACCACAGTTCCTCCGATAATGATTTATCTTCTAGGTATCAAAAACTTTGCTGATGTTCTAGCATTTGCTGGTGACACTGGCGACATGCTAGCCTTTGTAATTCTTCCAATACTCATCATACTTGTGAAAAAATTCTCAAGATAAAAACACTATCCAACCATAACTATGACTGTTTTCCAAGGTTTAAATTTGAAAGAACAAGGCAGCTAAGACCAATCTTTCACGCTGCCAATGAAAACATCTGCTATGTTTTGATGTAGAAAAATTATATCAACCACTATTTTATTTACAAAACCAACATATGGGAGCTACAATTGTTGAAAAAATATTAGCAAAGGCATCTGACAAGAAAAATGTATCACCAGGTGACAAGGTCTGGGCAAAAGTTGACCTGGTTTCAATGAGAGACTTTGGCGGACCAAATGTTATATTAAAATATGAACAAGAATTTGGAGACGACCCTGTTTTCGACCCAGACAGGGTTGTGATAACATTTGATCTGCATATCCCGCCAAGGCAGATAAAAGAGGCAAATAATCAAAAACTATGCAGAGAATTTGCAAAGAAAAAAGGTGTAAAAATATTTGATATAAACAATGGGATTGGTCAACATACACTACTTGAGCATGGCTACATAAAACCATGGAGTGTTGTTGTTGGAACAGATAGCCATATGAACCTTCTCGGTGTCGCAGGTTCTTTCGCAACTGGTGTTGGCATAACAGACATTGTAACCGCTATGAGATATGGTATTCTATGGTACAGAGTTCCAGAGACTGTCAAAATAAACATAGAAGGCAGACTAAAAGAAATGGTTACACCAAAAGACGTAATACTCTATATTGTTGGTGAACTAGGTGCAGATGGTCTATCATACAAATCTGTAGAGTTTGATGGTTCATTCATAAAAAACCTTGGTCTGGATGGAAGGATAACCCTAACTAGCATGGTAACAGAGATGGATGGCAAAATTGGTTTTATCGAACCAAACAAAGAAATAATAAACTTCCTCAGAGAAAAAACCAATAATATTGAAACTATAAAACCAGATAAGGATGCCGAGTACTCTGAAACCCTAGAGTTCAACATAGACAATTTAGAACCCATGATCTCCTGCCCACACTCACCAGATAATGTAAAACCAGTTAGAGAAGTAGAAGGCACAGAGATCAACCAAGTATTCATTGGATCCTGCACCAATGGTAGAATAGAAGACCTAAGAACCGCTGCAAAGATACTAAAAAACAAAAAAATATCAAAAAACTGCAGAATGATAATCACACCTGCGACAATGAACGTGTTCAAACAAGCTTTAGACGAAGGATTACTAAGAATATTCACAGAGGCTGGCGCGGTTGTAACAAACCCAAGCTGCGCCCTATGCACCATTGGACACCCAGGGGTTTTAGCAGAAGGAGATGTAACACTCTCCACCAGCAATAGAAACTATCCTGGAAAAATAGGCAAAGGCGGCTCCATCTACCTAGTAAGCCCAGCGACAGCTGCAGCATCAGCACTATATGGAGAAATTAAAGACCCAACAAGGTTAAAAGGATAAGAAAAAAATGGGCAGAGAGTATAAGATTGTTAGAGACTCTATTCATGGTGATATAAAATTCCAGGGTATATTCCTAGAGCTACTAGAATCCCCAGAAATACAGAGACTACACAATATAAAACAACTTGGTTTCGCAAACATGGTTTTCCCAGGTGCAAACCATACCAGATTAGAACACTCCCTAGGTGTTTACAAAATAGCAAACATTGTATCCGACATCATAGACCTAGATAAAGATGAGAAAACCATTCTAGCATGCGCAGCTATCCTCCATGATATAGGCCATGGACCATTCTCACACACACTTGAGGCTTTGCTCAGAGAACTATTCGGCCTTGATCATGTAGATCTAACTGAAAAACTGATACTAGGAGAATACGAGATATACGATGAAAAAGAAAAAAAAATTATTGATACACCATCTGTGAGTGAAATCCTAGACAAACACGGTGTTGATAAACAACTTGTAATAGACATAATAAGAGGTTCTAAGATAAAAAACAAACATTATCTCAGTCAACTACTCAACAGCCCCATAGATGTCGACCAGCTTGATTATCTACAAAGAGATTCTCATTATACTGGAGTAGCATATGGTCTAATAGATGCAAGCAGATATCTACAAACGTTGGAAATATTTGACAATGAGCTAGCTATAAAGAGAAAAGGCATAAGCGTAGTAGAGAACATACTTGTCGCCAGAGGATTGATGTATTCCACAGTTTATTTCCATAAGACTGTTAGAATAGCTGATCTAATGCTGTCAAAGGCGATTGAAGAGATAGAGAAATTTGAGCCATTTGAGTTTTTCAGCATGACAGACTCAGAGCTTTTTGAAAAGCTTAAAGAAATGAAAGATTTCCAATATGAAATAGCTGCACGTCTTAAGTACAGGAGACTCTTCAAGCAAGCCTACGTTTTACCTTACCAAAATGTTGATGATGAAAAACTAGAGACAATAAGAAAGTTAGAAGACCCTGTTTTTAGAAGGAAAAAGGAGAAAGAAATAGAAGAAATACTTGGTATACCATCTGGTCATATCATAATAGATATTCCATCACCAGAGGTTTATCTATCTGAGCCTAGAATCGATAAAGTCGAGATAAGAGTAGTTATGGAGGATAGATCTGTGAAAAAACTTGAAGATTTTACACCCCTAGCTGATGCTTTAAAACTTAGAAAGATACCGGATTGGTGTCTAATGGTTATAACAGATGAAAAATACAAGGAAAAAGTCTCAGAAAAAGTGGAGGATATACTGTTCTAATGTTTTATTCTTTTATTTTTTCCAGTATTATTGCTGGGCAGATTCTTTTTACACCCTCTATCTTTCCTATCCTATTCGAAACAAGCTCAGCCAGGGTTTGACCATCTTTTGTCCAAATCTCTGCCATTATCATATGATCACCAGTAGAAGTTGCGACATATTTGGTTTCAGGTAATTTTGCCAATTCTTTTGCAACATCTAAAAACTTTGTAGGATCTACATCCACACCTAATATTGTAACAGTGTTATACCCAATTTTTGAAGGATCCACTATAGCAGTATATTTCTTAATCACACCCTTGCTCTCAAGATCATTTATTCTTTTTCTCACAGTTGATTCGCTAATGCCAAGCATTTTTGCAATCTCTGTATTTGGTATCCTAGCATTTTTCTGTAAAATCTCTATGATTCTTTTATCTTTCTGATCAATCATGCTTTTTTTTCACCACGATTTTTACTAATTTTTATTAATTTTTTGACGATTTTCTTACGAAAAGTATATAAATTCGTAGTATATATAGCTTTTTATCGCAAAAATTTATAGGGAGGTTAAGAAAAAAATGGAAAATATGAAAGAAAGATTAAAAGAGATAAATAAAAATCTCGCAAAATTCAAAGAACTAACCCCTGAACAAATGAAAGTGTTTCATGAATTTCTAGAGGTTGTTGAAAAAGACAGTATATTGAGTAGAAAACAAAAGGAGCTAATTTCTGTAGCAATCGCAGTTATATCACATTGTGAATGGTGCATAGCTTTTCATGTTAAAGCAGCATTAAACCTAGGATGTACAGAGAAAGAGATAATAGAGGCTGCATGGGTTGCTGTACTCATGGGAGGAGCACCTGCTCTAATGTATGCACAATTGGTTTTAAAAGCAATAAAAGATTTTACAAAATGAGGGAGGTAAAATATTTTAAAATGGCAGACAAAAAAGAGTTTAAAGGTGGAGAAATTGTAATAACAATAGATTATGAAAAATGCACTGGCTCTGGTGAATGCGTAACAGCTTGCCCAGTTGATATCTATGAGGTTGTAAATGGTAAAGCTGTTGCAAAAAATGTTGAGGAATGTGTAGAATGCTGTGCCTGTGTAAATGCATGTCCAAACAATGCGATAGAGCACAGCTCATGTTAAAAAAATTGTGAAATTTAAAGGCGAAAGAATATTATGTTGAGTAAAAAAATGTTAGATGAGTTAAACAGGCAGGTGAACGCTGAGCTTTATTCTAGCTATCTATATCTAAGCATGGCAGCCTATTTTGAATCCATCAATCTCAAAGGTTTTGCAAACTGGATGAAAATACAAGCTCAAGAAGAGGTTACCCATGCGATGAAATTTTTTGATTACATAAACGAGAGAGGAGGGAGAGTAACACTTGATACCATAAAGAAACCACCAGCTGAGTGGAAATCCTCACTGGATGTATTCGAAAACACATATAAACATGAGGTAAACGTGACAAAGA
>QMST01000033.1 GCA_003649745.1 Thermoplasmata archaeon
CAGATGCTCTGGCCTTATGTATTAGCCGGAGCCGTTCTTGCATTTGTTTTGATTCTCATAGGAATACCAGTACTACCTGTGGCAATAGGAATCTACTTACCATTTGGTTTGACAACAACAATATTTGCCGGTGGTATAGTGAGATACTTTACAGACAAGATCATAGCGAAAAAATATGGAACTGCGGAAGAGGAACAAATAAGTGCATGGGAGCTGGCTATAAAGAAAACAGGAGTCAAACCACAGGAGAAAGCTATAAGAACAGGCTTGTTACTCAGCGCAGGACTAATAGCTGGAGAGGCATTAATGGGTGTAGCTGTAGCAGCATTAATAGTAGGCGGGATCAACCTTGCAGTGTTTACAACCGCGCCACACTGGCCATCATTACTAGTATGGGGTTTTGTCGCATTACTACTAGGTTATATCCCACTGAGGGAGATACTTGCTGAAAAAACAAAATAAAAAAGAGAAAATAACCATAGAAAAATTTCTAAGTTTTAAACCAGTTAGAGAAAACTTTGAATGGTATAAGACAGATGAGAAACTAGTTAGAATAGTGGTACCAAAGTTCAAGGGAACACTAGGTAAAAAATTTTGTAAAATAATGGGTAAGCAGGATACATTTACAGCTAATCTTGATAAAATAGGATCCATGGTATGGGAGAACTGTGACGGAAGTCATACAGTGAAAGATATTTTAGATATCTTAGAGAAAGAATTTCCAAAAGAAGAAAATTTGTTGAATCGTCTCATAATATTTCTTCAACAAATGAAACGGTTAAAATACATCAGTTATTAACCGAGTCTAGCTTTTTTAACAATCAACATCCCATGGTCTCTCTTCCATTCCACCTCTACATTTTCTAAAACTATTTTTTTCTTTAAAATCGGCCCATCTAATACCAGAGTTTCATATTCCCCGCCTTCTCCAGCTATATTTATTTTATACTTGGTTTGAAGAGAAACTAATTCCTTAATACAGTTTTCATCAATGGTTCTTCCCAGCCATGATTTGTCTAATCCATTTGCCGAGACACTTACTATCATAATTTTAAAACCAGCCTGTAGTTCTTCCTCTAAAAGTTGCCTTTGTTTTTTATGCCAGATAGGAGTAAATGATTTTATACCCACCATATGGCATATTTTTTCTATCCTGGTCCTTTGGTATTCTGATGATATTGCGCCACTTATTACGCCATCTATGTCAAGTTTCTCTAACACCTTTTTTAAGTCATTCAACTCTTTTTCTTTTTCACCAGGTGTAGATTCATAAACAATGGGAATATCCAGGGCTTTGGATAAAAGCTTGGTAAGATGTATATTTACCCCATGGAACATCCATGAGTTAATATTTTCAGGCATAAGAGACACGAGATGAGATATTTCCCAGCCATATTGCTGTGTGATATATATTGAATATATTGAATCTTTTCCACCTGAAAATAATGCTGCAACTCTCATCAGATAATGTAAGCTATATCACGTTGTTTTAAATAAATTTATAGGGTTATACTCTTGTAAATTCAAAACTAATTTAAGGTCATATCTTATTTAAATGTTCAGTGAGTTAGATATGAAGATAGGATTAATTAGTGGGTATAAAATAAAGAGTCTAAAAAAATCTCAAATTATCGAGGTAGATACAAACTATGGTACGGTCTCTATTAATGCTTGGAAGATATCTCAGCATGATGTATTTTTTATAAAGAGACATGGCAAAGAATCTAATCTTCCACCTCACAAAGTAAACTATAGGGCGAATATACAGGCATTGGCTAGTTGTGGTGTTAAGAGAATAATAGCATTAAATACTGTGGGCTCTTTAAATAAAAATATTAAACCTGGGGACCTTGTTATACCTCATGATTTTATTGATTTTACTAAAAACAGGGATTATACATTTTATGATGATAGAAGATTTCATATAGAGATAAGCAAGCCCTTTTGTCCAGAGTTAAGAGTTTTAATACATGAAAATGCTAAGAGAATAAAAAAGACAGGGGTGCACAATGAAGGAGTTTACCTGGCGACAGAGGGGCCAAGACTTGAGACTGTTTCAGAGATAAAAATGTTTTCAAATTCTGCAGATATAGTGGGTATGACCCTGATCCCAGAGCTCGTATTGGCTAGAGAAAAAGGATTATGTTACGCGTCCTTGTGCATAGTGTCAAACATGGCCGCTGGCTTACAAGATATGATAAAAGCTGATGACATAATAAAAACAAGCAGAAACCTAGAACCAATAATATCAGAGATAATAGTCTCAACAATAAAAAACATGGATGACAAAATTAGATGTAATTGTATAGAGGCAGTGAAAGGTGCAGAAATATGAGGAAATATAAGATAATAGAGCACACGGCAGATGTTGGTATAAGAGCATGGGGTTCAACCATGATGGAATCATTTGAAAACACAGCTAAGGGGATGTTTGCAATCATCACCAACAATTCTAAAATAGACCACGTAGGTGAATACAAAATAGTGTTAAATGCTGATAGTGTTGAACATTTACTTGTGGACTGGTTAAACGAGCTTCTCTTTTTAAATACCACGCAGAATCTTGTATTTGGTGATTTCAATGTAGAACTGAGCAATAACTATAAACATCTAAAGGCAATTGTGGGTGGCGAGGAGTACAATAGAGAAAAACATGGTTATGGTACTGAGATAAAAGCAGTGACATACCACATGCTTAAAGTAGAAAAAAAACCACCTTATACCATAGAGGTTTTGTTTGATATCTAAGGAAATGTTTATATTGGTGATGCTGCCTTTCAGTTTAAAACAATTGTTAAGTGATGAAAAATGGCTGAGAAAAAAATAACAAAGGATATGACCATAAGCGAGGTTCTCAACAAATACCCTGAAACAATCCTTGTTTTCTCGAAATTTAATATAGGTTGTGCAGGTTGTTTTGCAGCAGCGTTTGAAAAAATAGAGGACATCGCCAGGGTTCACGGTACAGATGTAAAAGAACTACTTAAAGAGCTTAATGATATAATAAAAAAGAAAAAATAATTTTTTAACAATTAACTTTTTATGTTTTTAGGTGAGAAGTAGTTTGGAAAAGATTGTAACTTGTCCTCATTGTTCATTCAAATTTGATATTAGTTACGGTAGAGCGTTTGCCTGCAGAGGATGTCCATCTTCATATTTGAGTGATTGTAGTTTTGCTAAATGCCCAAGATGTGGTGAGGAATTCCCCATCAATTTTTAGGTTTACCGAAATTTTTTTAAATGGTTAAACTATAATTGAACCGTTTTTCTGGGGGTTAAAATGATCAAAAATATAATACCATTGTTAAACCTTAGAGAGGGAAAGGAAGGAAAAATCGTAGAGCTCAGAGGGGGCTTTGGCTTCCAAAGGAAAATAAGAGTAATGGGCCTCCGGGAGGGGAAAAAAATTAGAATAGTTTCTATACAACCAGCAGGAGGACCTATAACTATAGAGGCTGAGGGAAACATGGTAACAATTGGTAGAGGAATGGCGCAGAGGATATTTGTAGAGGTGGAATGATGAAAAAAATCATTCTGATGGGCAGCCCAAATGTCGGCAAAAGTGTAGTATTCTCTAGGCTCACAGGTGCCAATGTTATTGCATCCAATTACCCAGGGACAACTGTCGATTTTTCAAAAGGCTCCATGCGATTAGATGGGGAAAAATATGAGATAATAGATGCACCAGGGACATACTCCTTAACACCCACGAATAAGGCTGAGGAAGTAGCACTGAAGATATTCAAGAAGGGCGATATAATAATAAATGTGGTTGATGCCACAAACTTAGAGAGAAACCTATATCTAACATTGGAAATACTGGAGAAAAAGAAACCAACAATTGTTGCATTGAACCTATGGGATGAGGCTCAACACACTGGTATAACCATAGATGTTAAAAAACTCGAAGAAATCCTTGGAGTACCTGTAGTGCCTACAACCGCCTTGACTGGTGAGGGAATAAAAGAGCTAATATCCAGATTAAAAGAGGCTAAAATATCGAAAACAAGGTCAACTAGTGAAAAAGAGAAATGGGTAAAAATAGGTAAAATAATAAAATCTGTTGAAAAAGTAGAGCATAGACATCATACTATAAGAGAAACCATAGTAGATGCCACTATTAAACCAGCCACTGGTATACCCTTGGCTTTTCTTATAATAATAGTTAGCTTCTGGGTTGTTAGATTCATAGGTGAAACCTTAGTCAACTATATATTTGACCCAATTTTCGAGCTTTATAAACCTGTTGCATTACAGATCAGTCATTTACTAGGACCAGGAATACTACATGATATAATCATAGGTAGACTTGTAAATGGCGATATTAGTTTTATGGAGTCTATGGGGTTGCTAACAACAGGAATATACGTGCCATTCGCAGCTGTTCTACCATACATAATAGCGTTTTATCTTATCCTCTCGATATTGGAGGACTCGGGTTATTTACCAAGACTAGCAACACTAGTAGACAATGTTTTTCACAAACTTGGAATGCATGGTCATAGTATTGTAACAGTATTCCTAGGCCTGGGTTGTAACGTCCCAGGAGCGTTGTCCACAAGAATACTAGAAACAAGGAAACAACGTTTCATCTCCGCAACATTACTAGCAATTTCTGTACCTTGTATGGCTCAGACAGCCATGGTTTTTGGAATACTAGGTAGATATGGTCTGCAGTACATTCTCATGGTTTTCCTCACGCTAATGATCCTATACCTGCTAATGGGTTTACTGCTAAACAAAATTATCCAAGGTGAAAGCCCTGAGATATTCCTTGAAATACCACCCTATAGGAGACCTAGTCTCCTAGCTACTTTGAAAAAAACATGGATGAGAGTAAGATGGTTTTTAAAAGATGCAATACCATGGCTGTTTCTAGGAGTGGTACTAGTTAACATCCTCTACTCCATTGGTTTCATCGACTGGATAGGAAACCTATTTGCACCAGTAATCGAGGGAATACTCGGGCTGTCAAAAGGAGCAACCACTGCTTTGCTAGTGGGTTTCCTAAGAAAAGACCTTGCAGTGGGAATGCTTCTACCATTGAACATGACACCTTATCAACTTGTTATAGCTGCGACAATACTAACAATATATTTCCCATGTGTAGCCACCTTCACAGTCCTCTTAAAAGAACTTGGTTTAAAGGATATGATAAAATCAACAGTGATAATGATACTAACAGCGTTAACTGTTGGAGGAATACTGAGATTAATACTAATAGGATGGTAAAAGTAGGATATCATGACAAGAGAAAAGATTGAAGAATACATTGAGGTCATCTATGAGTTGGAAAAAAACAACAAAATAGCAAATACTGTCAAAATTGCATCTAAACTTGAAATAAAACCAGGGAGTGTAACAGAGTTTTTACAAAAACTAGAAAAACAGGTTTGATACAATACCAACCATATTATGGTGTAAAATTAACACCAATGGGAGAGAAACTGGCGGAAAGTTTAGAAAAAAAACATAAAACTCTTGCCAAGTTTTTTTATGAAATCCTTGGAGTGAATAAAAAAATCGCAGAGAAAGATGCCTGTGAAATCGAACATCATGTATCCAGAGAAACCATAGAAAAATTGATAGATTTTATAGAAAACATGAAAGGAAGAAAAAAATGAAAGGAAGCTACGTGTTAATTATAAATCTAAAAAAGGAGAAAGAAATTGAAATAGGGAGACTGGGGCGAATTTTATTCAACAAAGGTTACTATGCATATGTTGGATCCGGGTTAAATAATCTTGAGAAAAGAGTAGGTAGACATCTCAGAAAAAATAAGAAGAAAAAATGGCATATTGATTATCTCCTTGAAGAGGGAAAAATAGAAGAGATATTTTATAGAGAAAGCGATAGAAAAGAAGAATGCAATATCGCAAGAATTTTGAGTAAAAAGTTTAATTTTATCCCAGGTTTTGGTTCATCAGATTGCAAATGCAGGAGTCACCTGTTTTTTAACTATAACAAATCAGATATAGTTGATTATCTAAAAGAACATGGTATGCAGTTTTTTAGAAAGACTTAAAACAATGTTTTTAGATTAAAGCAGTCTAAGGGGGCAAATGTTTTGCCTGAGTTGAAAAGAGAATTAGGGTTAAAAGAGGTAATTGCTACAGTAGTTACCTCTGTTATTGGTGGGGGTCTTTTTTTAACAACGGTGCAAATTCAAGATAAAGTCCCTATTGGTTCTTCCGTGATTTTATCTTATGTTATTGC
>QMST01000034.1 GCA_003649745.1 Thermoplasmata archaeon
AAACCCGAAAAAAGCTCTTGCCGCTCTTGCTATGCCTTCTACTGATAAAAGATCTGGTCTGTTTGGAAAAAACTCGATACTTACTTTATTATTCTCAACCCGGTCTAGTTCAGCACCAATCATGGGTATTCTTTCTAAAAATTTGTCCTTAGAGAGTTTGTAACCTAGGATGTTGAGAAAATCATTATAGTCAAATGTGACAACTGGCATATCTTTTTCAAAAAAGTGAATCTCTTAAAGGTTTATTTGATTTTGGGAAATTCTTTTTTCTGAAAAAACTTTTAAAACTACACAGTTATGTAGTAAAGGGAGATATTGGTATGATTATTGCAGAGCTAAGCATTACACCTTTGGGTGAGGGTACAAGCGTTGGTAAATATGTAAAAATTGCCCTGCAGGTTTTAAAAGAAAGCAGGGTTAAATTTGAGACACATGCGATGGCTACGGTTGTGGAATGTGAAAGTCTTGAAAAACTGTTTGAAGTAGTGAAAAAGGCTCATTATAGTGTACTAGAGGCTGGTGCAAAGAGGGTTATAACAACCTTAAAAATCGATGATAGGAGAGATAAAGAAGCTACTATAGATAGTAAGCTAGACTCTATTAAGGTTTAAAAATTTTTTCAATTCAAAAAAGTTATAATGTATTTTTTCATTCCGTTGCTTGGGGTTACTGTTTATGGCTGAAAATTCCCTTATCGAAATTTGTTTTCATGGAAGGGGAGGACAGGGTGCTGTCACCGCAGCTAATATTTTAGCCGCAGCTGCATTAAAAGATGGGAATAAGGGTGTGCAAGCTTTTCCATTTTTTGGCGCGGAGAGGAGAGGAGCCCCAGTTAGAGCCTTTGCTAGGATAGCAAATGAAGAAATCAATTTAAGAAGCGAGGTATATAACCCGGATATTGCTATAGTTTTAGATGAAGGTATTTTGGATATAGTGGATGTAGTTGGTAGCCTGAAAAAAGATGGAGTCATTTTGATAAATACTGAGAAAAAACCAGGTGATTTTGATTTTTCTAAAAAATTTAGAGTTGCAACTGTGGATGCTACTGCTATAGCGATAAAACATGATATATTGGTTGGTGGTATACCTGTTGTTAATACTCCTATTCTCGGCGCTCTTCCCAGGATACTAGACAGGGTTACATTAAAATCCATAAGAGAGATCATTTTGGAGAGATGGGGAGGAGAAACAGGAGAGAAAAACGCTAGGGCAACAGAGGATGCATATAAATCTGTGGAGGTGAACTTTTGAAAAAATATAATGTGAAAACAGGTATTTCTTATCCAAAGATAGGTGCAATGGGGAAAACTGGTACCTGGAGGATATTCAAACCTATTTTAGATAAAAACAAATGTATTAAGTGTCTTAGATGTTGGGTTTTTTGCCCTGAGAGTGCGATAAAAAGAAGAAATGATTCTGTAGAGATAGACTATGATTACTGTAAGGGTTGTGGTGTTTGCGCTAATGTATGCCCTGTTAAAGCTATAGTTATGGCTAAGGAGGAAAGATAATGAAAGTTGTTATTGACACTGGTAATTATATTGCTGCGCGAGCGGCTATGATGGCGAAGCCTAAGGTTGTTGCAGCTTATCCAATAACACCTCAGACTACGATAGTAGAGGGCATAGCAAAATATGTAGAAAACGATGAGCTTGATGCAGAATACATTTGTGTAGAGTCCGAGCACTCTGCTATGTCTGCATGTATAGGAGCAGCTGCGACAGGCGTGAGAACATTTACTGCTACATCCTCGCATGGTTTGCTTTTGATGCATGAGATGCTGCACTGGGCTGCACTAGCTAGGCTGCCAATAGTTATGTGTAATGTGAACAGGGCTATAGGTCCAGGGTGGAATATTTGGTGTGATGAGAATGACTCAATAGCACAGAGAGATACTGGGTGGCTGCAGTTTTATTGTTCAAGTAACCAAGAGGTTTTTGACACTGTGATACAAGCTTATAAGATTGTTGAAAATGAAAAGGTGCTGCTTCCAGCTATGATCAACCTTGGTGGTTTTATACTATCACATACGTCTCTACCGGTGAGAATACCAGAGCAAAAGGAAGTAGATGAGTTTTTACCACCCTATGAGCCAAAATGGAGACTCGATGTTAATCATCCTATAACACATGGTAACATTATTTTCCCTGACGATTATTATAAGATAAGGTATAATATGCAACTAGCTCAAGATAACAGCAGAAAGATCATAAAAGAAGTTGCTAGGGAATGGAGAGAAAAATTTGGAACCTATCATGGTGATCTAGTAGAAGAGTATAGATGTGATGATGCAGAGCTTGTTATTCTCGCGATGGGTGCGATAGGAGCTGAGGCAAAGGTCGCAGTGGATAAAATACGTAAAAATGGTTTAAAAGTGGGTTTACTTAGGATAAGAGCGTTTAGACCCTTTCCAGAGGAAGAAATAATTGGTATGGCAAAAAAGTGTAACAAACTATTGGTGATAGATAGGAATATATCTGTTGGAAATGAGGGTGCTTTAGCTGGTGAAACAAGAGCTTGTTTAAAAGATAGGGTAGAAGATGCGAATGTTTATGGTTTTATAGCTGGTCTTGGTGGAAAAGATGTTACATATATTGATATTGAGAAAATGTGTAAAATGGTGATAGATGGAAAAGCAGGTAGAGTTGAATGGTATGGATTAGGGTGATATTATGGCTATAAAAGATTTTCCAATAGAAGAGTATGTCCTACCAGGTAATGCAGCGTGTCCTGGTTGCCCTTCTACAATGGGTTTGAGGACAGTGCTTAAAGCACTTGGTAAAAAAACAATTTTAACCATTCCTGCTTGTTGCACTGCTGTTATACAAAGCTGGTATCCCTATACATCTTTTAATGTTCCTACTCTCAATATAGCATTTGAGGCAGCGGCTTCGGCAGCAAGTGGTATAGCAGCTGCATTGAAAAAACTTGGAGAAGAAGATATCAATGTTGTTGTATGGGCCGGCGATGGTGGCACATATGATATTGGTCTGCAGGCGTTGTCAGGTGCGATAGAAAGACAAACGAATTTCCTCTATATCTGTTATAACAATCAGATATACTCAAACACAGGTATCCAAAGAAGCGGTGCAACTCCTTATGCAGCTTGGACTACTACAACAGTTAAAGGTAAAAAAGAGTTTAGGAAAGACATAGGTGAGATAATAATAGCGCATCATGTTCCATATGCTGCTACAGCATGTGTAAGCTATCCTGAGGATCTTTATAACAAAGTTAAAAAAACTATGGGTATCAGAGGTCCAAAATATATTGAAATACTTGCTCCTTGTCCACCTGGATGGAGGTTTAGCATGGATAAAACAGTTGAGATGGGCAAGCTTGCTGTAGAGACAGGTGCATGGATATTGTATGAATATGAGAATGGTAAACTCTCTTTTAATGGGATAAGTAAAAGCATAGCCGAAGGGAAATATAAGCCGAAACCAGTGGAGGATTGGCTTAAACTACAAGGTAGGTTTTCACATTTGTTTAAACCAGAAAAAGATATTGTTAGGATAAATGCGATAAAGGATCATATCAGAGATACATGGGAGCATTATAAAAAGTTAGCCTCTCTTTAGAATTCTAACACCATATCTGTCTATGTCTGCAACATATACTTTTCCAAAACTTGATAAGGTATTTTTAAGCTCCTCGGTTTTACCTATAGCGAAAACCGAGTTTCCCAGCATACACATTCCTGCTAACCCATGAAACGATGCTGCATTTATAGCCTTCATCACATCTTCTCTAACTAGCTCTGTTTTTTCTGCGAAATACTTGGATAGTCTTATCATATTCTCTATGGATGGATTTTCTAATAATTTTTTTGTGCAATATCTACCATAATTTCTTATAAGTCTTAGCTTGTTCTCATCGTTTAAAACATGTTTTGTCTCAATTTTTTCCCCTATCACACATATGACAATCTTGTAATCTCCAACTATGTGTTCTATAAACCCCCATGGCGGCAGTCCTGGTTCTCTTCTCACCTCTGCTCCGCCAAAGGCACTAGCTATAACATCGCTTAAACCTGTTCTCAGTTGCACCTCGGCAGAATGCGCTGCTTTAATAGCATCAATCTTAGATAAACCAAGAAGGTTAGATAGGGCATAGGCTGCACTCAGAGATGATGCAGCGCTCATCCCAAAACCCTGCCCCTCTGGCAACTCCTGCTTTATCCTAACCATCACCTGGAGAGGAGAATCTCTTATAATGTTTTTCAAAGCCAGTTTTGTTACCCTTGCATCAGACTCTCTATTATTTATATACACTTTTATATCTTGCCTAGTGGATTTGCTCATCGTGACCTCTGAAAAAGCACCCAGAGAAATGTTTATACCAGCTCCCCTAGAACCACTTCTCTCAATATTTTCATCATAATATGGTTCAAAGAAGGCACTTATATGACCAGGTGCAAACGCTGTAGCCTTCAAAACCCCTAGCATTTTTCTTCTCACCTCTACATATTTTCACTTTTTTGAGATGTGAAAAAATATTTATTACATGGATATAGTGTCTAATATATATTCTACTATTTTTTCTTTATAATCTTTTTTATGAGCTATTTTTTTACCATCTCTGTTAAAAACCCAGATCTCACTCTGATCGCTGCCAATAGAAGTAGTTGTATTTGCAACTATAAAATCTGCTCCTTTATCAATTAACTTTAGAATCCCTTTTTTAATATTTCTCATGGTTGGCTCTAGTTTAAACGCTACCAATGTTGCTTTTTTATTCTTTTTTCTTATAAAATCTATAACCTTAGGTGTTTGAACCAGTTCTATAGATATTTTTTTTATATCAGATCTTATTTTTCCCCTGGTTTTCTCTTTAGGTTTAAAATCAGATATCGCTGCACACAGTATTATTAAATCAAATGATTTAACATCTGTTTTATCTAACAATTTTATTAGGTTGTCTACTGTTGTGAATCTCTCTGTGTATGCAGAGAGATAACCTGGTACTTCTGTTCTACCATGTCCATATAGTAGTTTTATTTCTCCTCCTCTTTCAAATAGCGATTTTGCCAATGAGATAGCAGTTTTACCTGAGCTTAGGTTTGTTATCACCCTGACATCATCAATTGGCTCTATCGTGGAACCACCGATTATCAGTGTTTTTCTACCTGCAAAATCTTTTTCTCCTATGATTCTTATTACATGTTCAACGATTTCCTCAACATCTGGTAGTTTTGCTTTTTTACCCATAATTTTTGGGTAAATGATTTCAATACCGGTTTTTTTACATCTCTCCAGGTTTTCTTTTATTATCTTGTTCTCATACATTGAGATATGCATAGCTGGTACTATGATTATTGGTATTTGGGAACCTATAGCAGTGGTTGCAAAAGTAGTTACAGGTGTGTCATCTATACCCAGTGCTATTTTGGATATAGTGTTTGCTGTGCATGGGGCTATCAGAAGAAGATCAACAGGGTTTTTTGTTTTTCCACATAGTTGTACATGCTCAACCTCGCCAGTTAGTCTGAGAATAGGTTTTCTACCTGTTGCAAATTCTAATGCATCAGGATGAATTATCTCTGCAGCTTTTTCTGTCATAACAGGGTATATTTCTGCACCATGCCTTATTAGCTCTCTGCATAGTTTAACAGTCTCTACTGCAGCTATGCTACCGGTGACCGCAACTGCTATCTTTTTACCTAAAAGTTTGTTGCTTTTCTCCCCTTTTATATCATTTACTGGGTGCATATGTTTTAATATTTTATCTCACAACCATAACAGATGTATGCGCATGTCTTACTACTTTATCAGTTACACTTCCGATTAAAAATCTTCCTTCTTTGCCATATCCTTTGTAGCCTAGGGCGATTATATCACATTGATTGCTTTTTGCTGCTAGTAGTATCTCATCTGCGGCATCGCCAGCCTCGACAATTGTTTCAACTTTGCTGACTTTGTCCTCCATTTTTTTAGCCAGTTCTCTAAGGGATTCCATTGCTCTTTCCTTAAAAGTACCTGGTCTAGCTACTTTACTTAGGTCAATACCAGGTAGGAGCATTTTTGTAAAAGATGAGTCTATTAGCTCTGGTGGTATAACTGTCAGCAATACTATTTCATCTTCCTTGTTGCAGCAGGATAATGTAACATCTATTGCTTTTTTTGATGCCTCTGATGCATCATATGCGAC